>JAEEKV010000056.1 GCA_016282595.1 Lachnospiraceae bacterium | reverse complement strand
GCTCTTGCAGAAGAGAAGGACGCAGAGATTGCTCGTCTGAGCGCTGAGAATGAAGAACTGAACAAGGGCTTTGAGGCTAAGAAGGAAGAGCTGGCTAAGGAACTGGAAGACCAGGCAGCTGAGAAGCAGGCAGCAGAGGTTGCTCAGGTTAAGGCACAGTATGAATCTCAGATCGAGGGCATTCGTGCAGAAAGCCATGAGAAGCTTCAGGCTATGAGAAAAGAGATGGATACCTACAAGGAGCAGATCGAGATGCTCATGCTTGAGATTGATGATCCCTTCATTATGCAGAGAATTCAGGGTGGCGGCGTAGCAGCAGCTCCCGCAGAAGCACCTGCAGCAGAGACCACCGAAGCATAAGGGAAGTTCTGTCGAAACTATTTTGAATTGATTTTCATAGAAATTAGACAATAAGAAAGCCCCGAGTATATCGGGGCTTTCTCATGCATATAAATGGTAGCTTGCGTCCGCATTTGCGAAACAGTTGCAAAACGGATCAAATGGACTCGTGGAAGGTACGGCTGATAACGTCGTTCTGCTGCTCCTGGGTCAGCTTAACGAAGTTTACAGCATAACCGGACACACGAATGGTTAACTGGGGATAGTTCTCCGGGTGCTTCTGTGCATCCAGAAGGGTATCACGGTTCAATACGTTAACATTGAGGTGATGTCCGCCCTTTGTTGCATAACCGTCGAGTAAGTTTACAAGGTTGTTTACCTGAGCTGCATTAGATTCCATAGTGTATATCCTCCTTTGTTAAAATCAGTAATGATTACTATTATCTGATATCATAATACTAAATGCGATTGAGAATGTAAAGGGGATTTTTGTATTTTTTACGGAACAAAGGAAGGTTTTATGATATACTCTAAAAAGCTAAATAAAAGAAAGGCGGGCAAGGTATGAGCAGAGTATTTTTGATCGTATTAGACAGCTTTGGAATCGGAGAGGCGCCGGATGCAGCGGCCTTCGGAGATGCCGGAACCAATACCATAGGTTCCTGTTCAAAATCTGAGTATTTTGAACTGCCGAATCTGCAAAAGCTGGGCCTGTTTGATATAGACGGTGTAACCGTGGAAAAGGGAAGTCCTGTGGGAGATGAGATCCTTGGAAGGATCGCCCGTATGCAGGAGGCTTCGGCAGGAAAGGATACTACCATCGGACATTGGGAGATCGCAGGTCTGATCTCCGAGTCGCCCCTTCCGACTTATCCCGATGGATTCCCGGATGAGGTGATGGCCCAGTTTGAGAAGCAAACCCAAAGGGGAACTCTTTGCAATAAACCTTATTCCGGTACCAAGGTTATCGCAGACTATGGCGAGGAGCATATGAAGACCGGGAAGCTCATCGTCTATACCTCGGCGGATTCCGTGTTCCAGATCGCAGCCCATGAGGATGTGGTTCCGGTGGAACAGCTTTATGAATATTGTAAGATCGCTAGAGGGATCCTGAGAGGAAAGCATGGCGTGGGTCGTGTTATTGCAAGGCCTTTTATCGGCAGTCCCGGAAGCTTTGAGCGTACCAGCCGCAGGCATGATTTTTCCTTAGAGCCTCCCGGTAAAACCCTTCTGGATCATGTGAAGGATGCGGGAAAAGATGTGATCGCGGTGGGCAAGATCCATGATATCTTTGCGGGAGAAGGCATGACGGAATTCGTTTATACCACCTCCAATGCGGATGGGATTGAAAAGACCCTGGGATATCTGCAAAAGGATTTTGATGGACTTTGCTTTGTGAATCTGGTAGATTATGATATGCTCTATGGGCACAGAAGGGATATTGACGGTTATGCCAAGGCCCTTGCCTATTTTGATGACAAGCTCCCTGCCATTATGGAAGGACTTAAGGATGATGATATCCTGATCCTCACGGCAGACCACGGATGTGATCCCGGCTATCTTGCCACTACGGATCATACCAGAGAATATACCCCCTGCATCATGTATGGGAAAAAGTTAGCGCCTGCTAACCTTGGAACGAAACAAACCTTTGCGGACATCGCCGCTACTGTTCTTGATTACCTGAAGGTACCGGGAGAGTGCGCCGGAACATCGATGCTGTAAGGAATGAATGATAAAGTAATACGGAGGAATACAAAATGAATCAGATCGAGCAGGAGATCTCCCGCCGTCGGACCTTTGCGATCATTTCGCACCCCGATGCGGGAAAGACAACCCTGACGGAGAAGTTCTTGCTTTACGGAGGTGCCATTAACCTGGCGGGTTCCGTAAAGGGAAAGGCAACAGCAAGACACGCGGTTTCCGACTGGATGGAGATCGAAAAGGAAAGAGGTATTTCTGTTACCTCATCGGTACTGCAGTTTGAGTATGACGGATATTGTATCAACATTCTGGATACCCCGGGACATCAGGATTTCTCGGAGGATACCTACCGAACCCTCATGGCTGCGGATTCGGCGGTGATGGTCATTGACGGTGCCAAGGGCGTGGAGCCCCAGACCAGGAAGCTGTTTAAGGTTTGCGGTATGCGGGGAATCCCTATTTTTACCTTTATCAATAAGATGGACCGGGATGCCAACGATACCTTTGATCTTTTGGATGAGATCGAAAAAGAGCTTGGGATCGCCACCTGCCCCGTGAACTGGCCCATCGGTTCCGGAAAAGCCTTCCGGGGAGTTTACGAAAGAGAAACCAGGACCATCCATTGCTTTTCGGATACGGAAAAGGGAACGAAGGAAGGAACGGATAAGGTACTTCCCATAGATGATGCAGCCCTGGTATCAGCGGAGATCGGACAGGATGCCTTTGATACTCTGCAGGAAGAGATCGAGCTTTTGGACGGAGCCAGTGCGGAATTTGACCTTGCCAGAGTGCAGGCAGGACAGCTGACACCGGTATTCTTCGGATCGGCCTTAACCAACTTCGGCGTAGAGGTCTTTTTGCAGCACTTTTTGAAGATGACCCAAACACCCCTTCCCAGGGAGAGCGATCAGGGGATCGTGGATCCTGCCAGCCGGGAGTTTTCCGCATTTGTATTTAAGATCCAGGCCAATATGAACAAGGCCCACAGAGACAGGGTGGCCTTTATGCGGATCTGTTCCGGAAAATACGATGCTTCCATGGAAGTGCGGCATGTACAGGGGGGCAAGGTTATGCGCCTTTCCCAGCCTCAGCAGATTATGGCAGACTCCAGAAAGATTTTGGACGAAGCCTATGCGGGAGATATCATCGGCGTATTCGATCCGGGCATCTTTTCCATCGGGGATACCCTCTGTATGCCCAAGGAGGAATTCCGCTATGCCGGGATCCCTACCTTTGCACCGGAGCATTTTGCAAGGGTGAAACAGCTGGATACCATGAAACGGAAGCAGTTTGTAAAGGGCATTACCCAGATTGCCCAGGAGGGTGCGATCCAGATCTTTAAGGAGCTGGATACCGGTCTGGAGGAAATCATTGTGGGCGTTGTAGGCGTTCTGCAGTTTGAGGTATTAAAGTACAGGCTGGAGAATGAGTATAACGTGGAGATCCGAATGGAGCCTCTTCCCTATGAGCATATCCGCTGGATCGAGAATGAGAATCCGGATCTGAACAGGCTGGTGGGAACCTCGGATATGAAGAAGGTAACGGACCTTAGGGAACGGCCTTTGTTGTTGTTCATCAATCCCTGGAGCGTTCAGATGGTTCTGGATCGAAACGAGGGACTTGTGCTTAGCGAATTCGGAAGGTGAGAATGAGAAAAGCGTTTTGTATCCGGCTTTGCATCATAGGATTGCTTCTGGCATGTCTGCTTCTTTCGGGATGCAGTGTTTCGGGCCTTCTTTCCGGGAAAAAGGACAGCGCCGATTCATCAAGTGAAGAAACCGAGGCGCCCCTGGATGAGATCATCGGTACGGACTCAGGGGGCGCAGGGTATGACAGCAATCCGGGAAACGGTTCCGGGATCACGGAAGGAACCGGAAAGCTGGAGGACATTGAAACGGATGAGACAGCTTCCGAAGATACAAAGGAAGAAGAACCATCCGAAAAAAAGTCCATCTTCGATGTTTTCAAAGGAAGCTCTGATGAATCAAAAGAGCAGAAAACGCCTGCGGGAGACGGCAATGAGAAGGTGCAGAAAAAGATCTCTTCCATGGCCTCGGACTATGAGTACTACTATGACAGGCTGGATGAAAAGGGACAGACCCTTTATCGGGAGATCTATGCGGGACTTTCCGGTATGGGAACGGCCTATCTTTCCTTTTTAGACGAGGAACTGACGGATGAGGTCTATGAGTATGTGAAAGCGGACCATCCGGAGCTGTTTTATTGCCGGGGCTATCGCATTACCTGGAAGGAGAGCTTTTCCAAGATCACGGATGTAGAGCTTTGGGGCGATTTTTCCATGAGTGAGGACAAGGTCCTGGAGTATGCGGACAGAATTGAGAAAAAAGCAGCTGAGATCATCACCTATGTGCCTTCCGGCAGCGATTATGAAAAGATCAAATACCTGCACGATTATATAGTCAAGCATACGGATTATATCATTGATACCGAGGAGAACCAGAATATCATTTCCGTGCTTTTGGAAGGCAAAAGTGTTTGCAGCGGCTATACCAAGACCCTGCAGTTTTTGCTGGGAAAAGTGGGAGTGGAGGCTGCCTATGTCTGGGGCAAGGCCAGAGGTGCCGATGGAGCCTCGGAGCTTCACAGCTGGAATCTGGTGCAGGCGGACGGAGACTGGTACTATGTGGATGTGACCTTTGACGATCCCACCGTAACCGGAACGGGAGAGGATAAGAGTACCCTCCAATACACCTTTTTCTGCGTCACTAGCGAGGAACTGGGAAGGACCCATGCCCCCATGCATTCGGAATATCTTCCTACCTGCACAGCCACGGCAGATAACTATTTTGTAAAAGAAGGAAGGATGCTGGAGTCCTATGATCCCGTGAAGCTTCAGGTGATCTTTGACAATGCCAGCGCCGGAGGTGCCGAGTCTGTGACCTTCCGTTGCAGAAACGGAGCGGTCTATCAGGAAGTGAAGCAAAAGCTCATTGATGAGCGGGAGATGTTCCGCTATCTGGGCGGCCGGGAAAAGGTGGGATATCAGGCGAATGACGCCATGTATATCTTTGTCTTCTGGTTATAATGGCTCTTTCCAAAACGGGCCTGATTTGATATACTATAAGTTGGTGTTATGTAAGATTTGAGTTACGAAAGGAGCTACAAAATGGAACAAAACACAGAGAAGGAAATCCTGAGATATGAATCCACTGACGCTATTGGAAGCGTACAGATTTCCGATGACGTGGTAGGAATGATAGCAGGCCTTGCCGTTTCCGAGGTAGAGGGTGCTTCTTTTCCCATGACCGCAGCTGCCGGAGAGGTACCCGGTAAGAATGCCATGAGAAAGATGATGAAGAAGGTAAAGGTTGATGTTGCGGGAGAATCGGTTTCCGTAGATG
>JAEEKV010000001.1 GCA_016282595.1 Lachnospiraceae bacterium | reverse complement strand
TGACAACCTGGTGGATTTTGCAACAGTGAACATTACCGTAACGGAAGTGGAGGTTTATACGCCGGAGCCCGTGAAGAAGCAGAGCGACTGGGAGCGCATGACCGAAGGTTTCATGCACAGCTTAAAGAGCCTTGGAAGAGGCATCCTTGATTTCCTCATCGCCATCGTTATCGACCTGCCTTATCTGATCCTTTGGGGTATCATCATTGCAGTGATCGTGTTGATTGTAAAGAAGATCATTAAGGGCAAGGATAAAAGAGCGGAAAAGAGAGCAGCCAAGAAGGCTAAAAAGGAAGCGGCAGCAGCAGAGCGTGCGGCAGCGGCAGCGGCCAAACGGGCACAGAATGCAGGACAGGCGAACAAGGCACCGGCGGATAAGGCTCCGGAGCTGAACCGGGCATTACAGATCGACGAGAAGAAATCAGACGAGCAGTAAATGTCGGTTTCCTGGTAAGAGAATCCGGACAGGAAAGAGACAGAGATCTGACCGGGAATATCATGAGAGAGCGAATGAATTGATGGAAGAAAAAACGCAGCAGAAGACAGAACAGAAAAAATCCGGTTTTGTGACCCTGGTGGGGCGGCCCAATGTGGGGAAATCCACTCTGATGAACCATTTGATCGGGCAGAAGATCGCCATTACCTCGGATAAGCCTCAGACCACCCGGAACCGGATCCAGACAGTCTATACCGACGAGAGAGGACAGATCGTATTTCTGGATACCCCGGGTATGCACAAGGCAAAGAACAAGCTGGGTGACTACATGGTAAGGGTTGCCTACCACACCTTAAAGGAAGCGGACGTAGTACTGTTTCTGGTGGAGCCGGATACCAAGATCGGTGCCGGAGACCGGGCCATCATAGAGCGGCTTCGGGAGGTTTCCACCCCGGTGTTTCTTGTCATCAACAAGATCGATACCATCAAGCGGGAGGAGATCCTGGCGGTCATCGATGCTTACCGGAAGGAGGCGGAGTTTGCCGAGGTGATCCCCGTATCCGCCAAGACAGGGGACAATGCAGAGGATCTTTTAAACACCGTTTTTTCCTATCTGCAGCCGGGACCTCAGTTTTATGATGAAGATACCGTTACCGACCAGCCCATGCGCCAGATCACGGCGGAGCTGGTAAGAGAGCAGGCCCTTCGGTGTCTCTCCGAAGAGATCCCCCACGGTATCGCGGTAGTCATTGAGCGCATGGAGTGGAAAAAGAAGATCGTGGATGTGGATGCAACCATTATCTGTGAGCGGGATTCTCATAAGGGAATCATCATCGGAAAAGGCGGCAGCATGCTCAAGAAGATCGGCAGCGGCGCACGCTACGGCATCGAAGAGCTCTGCGGCAGACAGGTCAATCTCAAACTTTGGGTCAAGGTGAAAAAGGACTGGAGAGAGAGCGACTATCTGATCAAAAACTTCGGTTATGATCCGAAACAAATCGAACAGTAACTTACGAAAGGGGAATGCAAATGAGTGATCTTTTAGAAGTATCAGGGATCGTGCTGTCTGCATTCCCGTCTTCTGATAACGATAAAAGAGTCATCATCCTGACGGCAGAGCGGGGCAAGATCACAGCCTTTGCAAGAGGTGCCAAAAGAGTGAACAGCCGTCTCATGGCTGCCACCAACTGCCTTTGCATGGGAGAGTTTAAGGTTTATGAGGGACGCAGCGCCTATACCCTGGATGAAGCCCATATCACCCGGTATTTCGATGAGCTGCGTTCAGACTTTGAAGGCGCCATGTATGGCATGTACTTTGCCGATGTGGCGGATTATTATTGTCAGGAAAACAATGACGAAAGGGATATGCTGAATCTTTTGTATGTGGCTCTTTGTGCGCTTTTAAAGCCCCAGATCCCCAACCGTCTGGTGCAGGATCTGTTCGAGATGAAAACCCTGGTGATCCAGGGGGAGTTTCCCGGCGTTACCATGGAGCGGGAGCTTTTGCCTGCTACCGAAAAGGCCATCCGGTATTGCATGGAAGCACCCTTAGAGCGCCTTTTTACCTTCTCTTTGCCGGAGGAAGTCATCGATCAGCTGGACCGGGAATGCGGGATCTATCGCAGGGATTTTATCGGCCATCATTTCAAAAGTCTGGACATTCTTCAGACAGCTCTCAATTCATAGGGATTTTTTCTCCTTTTCCTTTACCATTGTTGTTTTTAGGTGTAAAATAATAATTTAAGACAGTAATCGTTTTCGTGATTTTGCGGAAAGGTTCTGTTTTGTATGCAAAAAAGGGTATTCTATCAAGAAAAAAGAAAGCGAAGGATTCTATGAAAGACCGAAAAGCGTGGCAGATATGCCTGTTTGTAACGATCTGTATCCTGCTCAATATGTTGGGCAAAATGGCTGCGAATGCCTTGCGGCTTCCTATCTGGCTGGACAGTATGGGGACCATCTATGCGTCCTATGTCATCGGCCCTGTGGCCGGGTGTATCGTAGGTGTTTGCGGCAACCTTATCGGCGGCGTTTTGGGCAGTCCCTTAACCATGATCTATGCACTGACCAGTATCGGCATCAGCGTTGTGGTAGGAAACATGTCCCGGAGGGGCTGGATGGAGACTCTCTTCGGAACCCTGACAGTCAGCGTGGTGGTAACCCTGCTTTCAGTGCTGGTTTCCACCCCCATTTCCCTGTTGTTGTTTGAGGGAAGAAGCGGCAATATCTTCGGTGACGGCGTTTTTGATTTCCTGCGTTCAATCAAGGTATCCATTCCCATTGCCAGTGCCATCGGTGAGTTCTATGTGGATTTTGTAGACAAGGTCTTTTGTCTTGCGGTCCTTCGGGCCTCCATTGTGATCTCCAGAAGAATCAGGGCAAACAGCAAATCAAAGAAGGAAGCGGCAGAAGAGAACAAGGCCAAGGCTGTTATCACAGAGAAAACCTCAGCCATTCTGTTGTTTTTCCTGCTCCCGGCCCTTGTATTGGGATCTTCCGAAACGGTATCGGCGGAGGAGACATTTACCGGATTTGATAACTTTGTGCAGACTGTCTATAGCAGAGATAACGGACTGCCCTGTGGTGAAGCCAATGATATCGAGCAGACCAAGAACGGTGTTTTATGGATCGGAACCTACGCCGGTCTGTATCGCTATAACGGCAGTGAATTTCGCTGGATGGATGATTATGACTCGGTCCGCAACGTAAACTGCCTCTATGAGGATGATGAAGGAAGGCTCTGGATCGGAACCAATGACCGGGGCGTAACCATTGCCATTGATGAGGATGTGGCAAATGTATTGGATGAGGGAGAGGGACTTCCCTCCAATTCGGTAAGATGCATCACCCAGGCATCGGATGGCTACTACTATGTAGGAACCTCCTCAGGACTGGAGGTGCTGGAACTGAACGGCGGCCTGGAAAGCATAGCTACCATTATGGAGGTAGGCTACGCGGTGTCCATAGCGGCAGGGGATAACGGCATTGTTGCAGCCAATACCTCTGATGGTATGGTACATCTGTTAAAGGGCGGAAAGTATTTAAAGGCCTTCGCTTCCGAATCGGAAGCAGAGCAGTTTACCTGCTGCAGCTTTGGCCCGGACGGCCTTTTATATGTGGGAAGCAGTCTGGATTCCGTTTACCGCTTTGAGGTTTCCGAGGACGGAAAGGTAACGGGAAAGGGGAAGCTGACTACCAGCGGTTTAAAGAGCATCAATTCTCTTTCCTTTATGGAGAACGGTCCCCTCATTGCCTGTGCAGATGACGGTATCGGATATTTCAATGATCGCAACCGCTTCATTGTAGTGAATACGGGCACCTTCAACAACTCCATCGATCATGTGGAGAAGGATTACCAGGGGAACCTTTGGTTTACTTCCTCCCGTATGGGACTTTTGCGTCTGGCAAAATCAGAATTTGTGGATCTTTATACCAAGGCTGAGCTGAAAAGTGCCGTAGCCAATACCATAACGGAGTGGGACGGCGTATATTACATCGGAACGGATACGGGCCTGGATCTGATTAACAGACAGTCCGGCAGGGCTATGACCAATGTGCTCAGCGAAAAGCTGGAGGGCGTTCGAATCCGTTGTATTTTCAAGGATTCCAGAAATGACCTTTGGATCTGTACCTACGGACAGGGACTTTGGCATGTGAAGCCGGATTATACGGTAACGGTATTTGACAGTGACTCCGGAACCTTCGGAAGCCGGGCCAGAATGGTCATCGAGCTTGCAGACGGCAGCATTGCTGCGGCAGGAGATACGGGAGTATCCATCATCAAGGACGGCAAGGTGACCACCAGTCTCTTGTATGAAGACGGATTGAGCAACGCCATGATCCTGTGCCTTTTGGAGGAAAAAGACGGATCCCTTCTGGCAGGAACCGACGGTGACGGTATCATCCTCATCCGGGGCGGAGAAGTGGTGGATCGTATCACGGCCCAGAATGGCCTTCCTTCCGGCGTTATCATGAGGATCGTAGAAGATAAAAAGGGTGATGGCTGGTTTATCGTAACCAGTAACAGCCTTTGCTATATGGACCATGATTACAAGGTCCGTGAACTGGATAATTTCCCTTATTACAACAACTATGATGTATGGGATATCGGTGACGGCAGACTCTTTGTCCTGGGCAGCGCCGGCATCTATGTGGTGGATAAGGAGCTGGTAAAGAGCGGAAGTCCCCTTCCTTCCTACGAAGT
>JAEEKV010000006.1 GCA_016282595.1 Lachnospiraceae bacterium | reverse complement strand
GTCATCTTCCGGAACCGTTAAGGTTACATGCGCATTTTTTACAAGCTCGTTGGCATTTAAGTCTGTCTCGAGCTTTAATTCTTTGTAATGAACATAGCGCTTTTGCTTATCCGCTTCTGTGGTGGAGAAGCCGCCCTCGGTCACATCCGAAATGGAATAGCCCGCCGTCGGGATGTCGTTGGCGCCCAGCAGGAGGTTCGCTGCGGATTCATCTTTTTTCAGAACATAAACCGTCAGCGCATCGTCTGAAGTTTTGTTGGTGATGGAACCGCCGTTTAAGATCTCCGTGATCTCGGAAGCCTCTTTGGGAGATTCGCACCGTGCGATCACGATGTATTCCGGTCTGGTAAGCACATAGCCTAAAATTGAGATCGCCAAAACAACCGTCACCGCCACACTGACGATGATGGTTTTCTGCTTGGGGGTGAATTTGTTCCACCATTCTACAATTCGCTGCCACAGGGCTCTTAGTCTCTCCGGCATATGGTACCTTCTTTCTCATTCATCACAGTCATTCGCAAATCGGTCCACTCGCTCTGCTCGCGTCCCTTTTTTGCTCATGTCTGTCAGGTTGCCGCATGTCCGCTTGCGACTTTGTGCAAGCACAGTCGCGCGCGTCCGCGCGTCAACACTTTATACACTCATATCTGCATCTGCATAATGGTACGGTAACTCTCTAAAAATCTATCCCTTACCGCTACCGTATACTGCAGCGCGGTGGATGCTTTCTGCAGTGCGATGGAAAGATCATGGGTGGACTCGGTTTCGCCCAACGCCAGTCTGACTTCCTCATTCTCCGCATCGGAAATATACGCATTGGTCTGATTGATACTCTTTACCGCCGCGTCGAAAAAGCCTGCAAATGCATCGGTATTCTTATCATCAGCTGCGATCTGTCCCCGCATCTGATCCGTGCGCATCTGGTTATAGATGACACCACTGTTTACATGATATAAATTATCAATTGCCATTTATGATCAGCCTCCGGTTCCCATCTCAAGACCTTTTGATGCCATGCTCTTGCTAGCATTGAATGCGGTTGCATTCGCCTCATACGAACGGCTGGCATCGATCAGGTTGGTCATCTCGGTCATGATATCCACGTTGGGATAGGTCACATAGCCATTCTCATCCGCATCCGGATGGGCCGGATCATACGCCATCTTCAGATCCGTTTCATGATCCTCAAAGGTTCCGATCACGCGCACACCCTTACCGCGATAGCTGCCCGTCGCCTTGGAAAAAGCATCCGCAAAATGCGCTCCCGTTCCCTTCTCCTCGAAGGTTACGATCTTTCTTCTGTAAGGTGAACCATCCGCAGTACGTGTAGTATCTACGTTGGCAATATTCTCGGATATAACATCCATACGATAACGCTGTGCGGTCAGTCCCGAAGCGTTTATGTCGAAAGAACTAAAAAGACCCATGCGTTACCCTCCTTTATTTTAAAACCATCTGCAGTCTGGAAAATTCCTGGTTTACGCTTTGAATCAGCGCGTTATACTTCAGCTGATTCTCCGCCATATATTTACTCTCTGTATCAATGTCCACGTTATTTCCATCCATGCGGTAGGAAAAATCACCGTGGTCCACGTAAGTTCCCACCTCAAGTCTGGATGTCATCAGGCGGTTTACCTTTTCATCCACGGAAATGTATCTGGCATCCCGAAGTTCCCGGTTTAATACATCCTCAAAATTGACATCGACACGCTTATAATCCGGAGTGTCCACATTAGCGATATTATTAGCAATGGCTTCGTTTCTCAGCCAGGCTGCATCAGCCGCTTTATCAAGCACTTTTACGTAATCATAAACACTCGATTGGATCATAGGCTTCCTCCTTTTAGGTTACATAATACCATTCTTTTTTATTATAATGCAAATACGGAAAAACACAAGTTTTTTTCATAAAAAACACAAGATATTGCGTTTTGGGATCGTTATCCGATCTCGCTGTCACTCAGAAAGACAAAAAGGGATTTGTACGATGTACAAATCCCTTTGCGTTTAACTAATCCGTTCCCTATGCAATTGCGTACCAAGCAACTTGCGTTGTTCCTTTCGAAAAAGCTCCGCCTTCCTCTGCTGCGATGCTTGTCACGGTCTCCCTGCCTGACTGATGGATCGCTGAAAACGAAACCTCCTCGCCTGTTATTCTCTATATCGGCAAGGTTTTCATCTTACTTTATGAGAAATCAAAAATTTTCGATATTTCGTCTTTCTCTATTTCCCGATTTGTATCCGGTCAGCAAATCTCGTTCTGAGTGCTTCTGCTTACTTCCCTCTTTCCTTCCAGTCCGCTTCCAGTTCCTCATATACATATTCATTCACGATCTTGATGGAAGTTCCTTTCATACCGGAAGACCTGGACTCGATGACGCCGGCACTTTCAAACTTCCGAAGAGCATTGACGATAACGGATCTGGTAATGCCGATGGAGTCGGCGATCTTGCTGGCAACCAGAATACCTTCCGTAGCGCCACCCAGTTGTTTGAAGATATTATGAATTGCCTCAAGCTCTGACTGGGACAGGGTTCCGATGGCGGAACGCACCACTGCTCTGCCCCGAAGCTCGTCCGCACTCTCTTCGTGAACGCTTCGAAGCATCTCTAACCCCACAACCGTGGTGCCATATTCGCAGAGAATGATATCATCAATCTCGTACTCATCTTTTAACTTATACATAAACAGGGTTCCGAGTCGTTCACCAGCGATTTCGATGGGTGAGATCAAAGCCTTGTAAGGATAATCACCTCTCTGTTCAAACCCAAGGGTATCCAGATTGACGTTTTCCTTTGTAGAAAGAACGCTTAAAAAACGCTCAGATAAAAGAGGATCAGCAAAAGCACCCACCTTGTTCTCCAAAAGAGTATCTAACAGCGGGATCGAAGGTCTTGCGCCAACGCCCAACACCTTTCCTTTTTTGCTGATCACCAGAACATTTGATTTTAAAATATCACCAAGCACCTCACAAATGTCGTTGAATACGACCTTGGAGGAGTTGTTATTATGAAGCAGCCTGCCGATCTTTCTGGTTTTATCCAAAAGCTGAATACTTCCCATACCCTATGCCCCCTATACAAGCAATCCCTTCTAAAAGGATCATATCTCCAATAGCAAGCATAAGTATAGCATTTTTGCAGGCAATCTTCAATCAATTTGTATCATTTTTATGAAATTTTCAGAAAACTCAGGAGAGTTTTTTCTCAAGACTCTCTTTTGTCGGTCTCTGCCATACCATATAATCGCATTCCGGATTGTTCATGCAACCATAGTATCTGCGTCCTTTACGGGTACGCTTGATCACGATATCGCCGCCGCACTTCGGACACTGCAGGCCGATCTTTTCAAAGTAAGGCTTGGTATTTCGACACTCCGGGAATCCGGGGCAAGCCAGGAATTTGCCGTGGGGGCCGTATTTGATAACCATCATCTTTCCACAAACATCACAGACAACATCCGAAACCTCATCTGCGATCTCAACAGAGGCCAGTTCCTTTTCCGCCTTCTCTACAGCTTCATGCAGATCGGGATAAAAATTACGGATCACTGTCTTGTATTCCACGTCTCCTGTTTCCACTGCATCCAGCAAAGATTCCATATTTGCAGTAAAGCTTACATCAACGATAGCAGGGAAGGCATCCTTCATGATCTTGTTCACCGCTTCGCCAAGCTCGGTTACAAAGAGGTTTCTTTGCTCTTTTGCAATATAATGACGAGCCAGGATGGTGGAAATCGTAGGTGCATAGGTACTGGGCCGTCCGATACCTTTTTCCTCCAAAGCTCTAACAAGGCTTGCTTCCGTATAGTGGGAAGGGGGCTGGGTAAAGTGCTGCAGCGGCTCGAACTCGCTTGCCTTCAAAGCGGCGTTTTCCTTAAGACCATTTAAGATCTTTCCGGTATCCACGCTTCTCTTCTTGGCAGGGAGCTTTTCCTTGCCTTTCTCAACGCTTCCGTCAGGAGCCATACCTGCCAGGGCATCCTCTTTTTCCTCTGCTTCCGTATAAATGCTCATAAAGCCTGCGAACTTCAGGGTAGAATCCGTGGCTGTAAATACATAACCGCTTTTCTTGGTTGTAAATCTGGCGGAAATGGTGGTATAAACCGCCTCCGTCATACGAGATGCGGTAAAACGTTTCCAGATCAGTTGATACAGACGATACAGATCTCTGGGAAGTGCCGTCTTCAGTTCTGAAGGAAGTCTGTTAATATCGGTAGGACGGATTGCTTCATGGGCATCCTGTACCTTGCCGCTGTTCTTCTTGGTCTCATTATCTACGGTAGTCAGATACTCTGCTCCGTAGTTTTCCTTGATAAAGCTTGCTGCAGCAGCTTTTGCCTCGTCTGATACACGAGTGGAATCAGTACGCAGATAGGTGATCAGGGCTACCGTGCCGCTTCCTTTGATCTCCACACCTTCATAAAGCTGCTGCGCCAGGCGCATGGTTTTTTGCGCTGAGAAATTAAGCGCTTTGCTGGCTTCCTGCTGCAAGGTGGATGTGGTAAAGGGAAGAGGTGCTTTTCTGCTGCGCTCTCCTCTTTTCAGCTCTG
>JAEEKV010000055.1 GCA_016282595.1 Lachnospiraceae bacterium | reverse complement strand
GCCATTGCAATGGCGTTTGCCCTTGTCTCATCTGTCAGGCCATAGCCGTCGAGTACCATCAATACTACGGGTTTTTGTCTCATGTTCGTTCTCCTTATCTTGTAAAAATTCTATGCTTTTACAAAGCGGTTTTGCTCTGCATCATATTCATATCCGATGGCTGCCAGTTTTTCCGTGATCTGACCTGCCTCCATCATGTTAGAGGCTGCTAACTCTTCCAGATCATCAAAATTATCACGCAGCTGCGTATTTACGTAGCTAAGCAGCATCACAGGGTCCTTTGGCATCATAAGCCTTCCTCCTATACCAGACGAAATCCCTTGGCCCGGATGCAGGATGCCACCTCTGCAGTATCCGGTGTGTGAAGGATCTGCACAGGAAGTCCGGATTCGCGGTCAAAGGACAGATAAATATAATCGATATTGATATTGCTCTCCTGCAAAGCCTGCAGAAGCTTGTTCAATGCTCCTACCTCGTCGGCCATCTCCACGCCGATGACGTCACAGAGCTTGCATAAAAAGCCTTCTTCCTGCAGCACCCTGGCTGCCTCCTGGGGATCATCCACGATCATACGGATGATGCCGTACTCTGCACTGTCATTGGTAACGGATCCCCAGATATTGATCCCTTTCTCAGCCAGAGTTCCGGTGATCTTCTGAAGATTTCCTTTCTTGTTTTCTGCATAGATCGATACTTGTTTCAGCATTTCTTTGTATTTCCTTTCTGTTGATTATCCCCGTTTGATACATCCCATAGGATCGCTGTCCCTTTCAGATGGTTCCTTCCTTTTTGATGGTAAGTGCTACCCCGTCTCCCACAGTCAGAATGGTGGAAACCAGCCCTTCGTCCCTCATAAGGACCGACAGATATTCCCGCATCCTTCCGTGAATGGTCCGGTTTCTTCTGGTAACGGCAAACCGTGATTCCACGATCTCCCCCTCCTGGAGTACGTTATCCGAAACCAGCAGGCCTCCCGGGCAAAGTACCCGTTTGATCTGGGGCAGAAAATGGATGTACTGTCCCTTGGCCGCGTCCATAAAAACAAACTCATATTCCTCATCCGGAAGTGTGGGCAGTACCTCCTCGGCATCCCCTTCTATGAGCGTGATCTGCTCCTGCTTTTGAAATCGCCTGAAGTTTTCCCTTGCTATGGGGATCCGCTTGTCGTAGTTTTCTATGGTGGTAATCTCACACTCCGGAAGATGACTGCTCATAAAAAGAGCGGAAAAGCCAATGGCTGTTCCCACCTCCAGGATCTTCTTGGGCTTTCTGTCCGCCAGAAGAAATCTGAGCAGGGATTGCGTCTCCCGCCGGATCACAGGCACATCCGTGCTAAGCGCTTCCTGATACAGTGCTTCCAGCTCTTTGGGCAATCCCACATCTTGCGCATTCACAAAATCCGTCAGGCGCTGTCCTACGATCATAGTCCGGCTCCTGCCGTCATCGGCGTTCCGCCGTCGTTGCCGCCTTCATTGCCGCCATCTGTTCCTTCGGTGCTCTCCCCTTGGGTCTCTTCACTATCCGTGATCCCTTCCTGGGAAGGCTCGGAGTTTCCTTCTGCGGCGTCCTCTGTCGCTTCATCCTGCTGGCCTGCAAATCCCCCCTGCAGATAATCGGGAAGCTCCTCTTTTTCCACTGTGTCTTCTTCCCCTTCGGTCTCATCCACATAGGATTCTCCCATCATTGCAAAGATCTCGCTGGGGGGCATGGAAGTATTGAAGGTATAGGTTCCGGGCACCAGCTTTTTATGGTAGTCGGAAAGCCTTTCCTGTACGTAAAAGATCTTTTCGTCATCGATGATACCGCGGGCCTTCAGCACCTTTCCAAGGTCCAGAACATCCTCTGTATTCTCCAGGGTTACCACGATATCCCGTCCGGGAGTCGGCTCCTTTGCTGCATCCGCAAAAACCATGTATCCGAAGTGATAGGAATACATGGCGAGTCGGTAAACACAGACTACCACAAGTGCGGCAATCGATGCCCGGAACATGAAATTAAACAAACCAAATACAAACTTCTTTAACATTTCCTGTCTCGAATTTCCTTACTCAAAATCTATACTGACAGCCTTTACAACTTCATAGTTGATCTTCTGCACCATTCTGCAAAGGGCAAGCTCCGCCGCCAGAAAATCATGTACAATGGGATTCTCCCGAAAGGCTTCATACTCCCTTTGAAATCGATCAATCTCATCAAAGAGCTGATCCGGATAGCACTGGGTCTGGAGTTCAAAGTTTTTCTGTCTGTACTCATCCACCTGCTTTTTCAAATCCGGATATTCCCGAAGACGGTCCCTCTGGATCATGTATTCCGTATATACGCTGCTCTGCTTGATCTCATCGATAAATACACTCAGGCTGTCTCTGTAATCAGGCATTTTTACCCTCGCTTACTCCGCCACATCCATAATGATGGGAAGGATCATGGGACGTCTCTTGGTCTTCTTCCAGAAGAAGTCGGAAAGCTCATCCCGCATTGCATTTTTCATCTTATTCCAATCTCCAACCCTGCGCTCAAGACAACGGTCCATGACCTGGGCGGAAATTTCTCTAGCTTCATCCAACAGCTCGTCGGACTCACGGACATACACAAAGCCTCTGGAAACCACATCCGGTCCGGAAACCATGATGCCGTTGGCGGAATCCAGTGCAACTACCACGATAAAGATGCCGTCCTCTGCCAGATGCTGTCTGTCCCGAAGAACCACATTTCCAACATCACCAACGCCAAGTCCATCCACAAAGATATTGCCAACAGGCACCTTTCCGGTTACCTTGGCTTCATCCTCAGATACCTCCAGCACATCGCCGGATTGGAGCACAAAGATATGATCCTTCTCTATGCCAAGGCTTCTTGCCAGTCTGGCCTGGGCTTTCAGATGCCGCATCTCTCCATGAACGGGGATGGCGAACTTGGGCTGTACCAGGGAATAGATCAGCTTGATCTCCTCCTGGCAGGCATGTCCCGATACGTGGGTATCCTGGAAAATAATATCCGCACCGTGACCGTAAAGCTCATTCATGACCTTGGAAACCGCCTTCTCATTTCCCGGTATGGGATGAGAGGAAAAGATCACAGTATCTCTGGGTTTGATGGAGATCTTTCTGTGGGTTCCGTTTGCCATACGGGAAAGGGCTGCCATACTTTCGCCCTGGCTTCCCGTGGTGATGATCACGGTCTTTTCATCGGGATAGTTCCGAAGCTGCTCTGTCTCGATGAGAGTGTTTTCCGGGATCTTCAGATAGCCCAGATTCTGAGCCGTTTCAATGATTCCCACCATGCTCCGGCCTTCCACGACCACCTTCCGTCCGTATTTGTAAGCGGAATTGATGATCTGCTGCACCCGGTCCACATTGGATGCAAAGGTGGCAATGATCAGTCTGGTTTCCTGATGCTCGGAAAAGATCTTGTCAAAAGTGGATCCCACCGTTTTTTCGGAAGGGGTAAAGCCGGGACGCTCCGCATTGGTACTGTCGCACATCAGCGCCAGCACGCCCTTTTTCCCAAGCTCCGCAAACCGCTGCAGGTCGATGGCATCGCCATATACCGGGGTGTAATCCACCTTGAAATCTCCGGTGTGGACGATGACCCCCGCCGGAGAGTAGATCGCAAATGCTGCCGCATCCGCAATGGAATGATTCGTACAGATGAACTCTACACGAAACTGTCCTAAATTGATATGCTGGCCGAAGCTTACTACTTTTTTCCGGATCAGATTTTCGATCCCATGCTCCACCAGCTTGTTCTCGATAATGCCCATAGTCAGCTTGGTGGCATATACAGGAACCGGAAGCTCCTTTAAGATATAAGGCAGGGCACCGATATGATCCTCATGTCCGTGGGTGATCAAAAAACCCTTTACCTTATCTTCATTTTCCTTTAAGTATTTGATGTCGGGGATTACCAGGTCGATTCCAAGCATGTCATCCTCCGGGAAGGCCAGTCCGCAATCCACAACAATAATACTGTCTTCGTATTCGAAGGCAGTGATATTCATACCGATCTGTTCCAATCCCCCTAAGGGTATGATCTTCACAGACGGCTTCTTTTCATTTTCTTTCACAATTTCCTCCGTTATCTTACTGCTCGTCTTCTTCATCCATGACGAAGGATACGTCATCCAGAAGACTCTCAAATAAAGCAGCTACCGCCGAAAGTTCCTTCTCATCCGAAACGATCTGGAAGGAAGCTTCCTTTGCCTCTTTGCCCTTGGCCGCCAGATCCGAAACATCCTTCAGGATCAGCGCCTGGGCATCCCCCTCCGGCTGGTCGCAGACCAGAAGATAGTCTCTGCCGGATAGTTTGGTTTTTTCCAGGACAAACATCTCAAGCGGTTCGCCGTTTGTATCTGTAAATGTTACTTTTTCCATGTGTTCTCCGTGTGTATTATGTATCGCAGTACTGCTTCGCAGCTCCGATAGAAAATCCATCTCGAGTTTGGCCTCGCAAGCGGGCAAACAGGTATCGTTTCTCTACCGGCTTCGTTTCGAAGTACTGCACGCCCCACATCGCAAGCCCGATCCTTCGGATCTATACCGCTGCTGGCGCAGCTGCTTGCTCAGTGCGGGTGCAGCCACTGCTTCGCAGCTCCGATAGAAAATCCATCACGAGTTTGTCCCCGCAAGCGGGCAAACTCTTATGGATTTTCTATCGACTTCGAAACGTGACTTTGATAATCCATGTACGATTGCAAAATGAAAGTCGCCGCAATTCCGTCGATGTACTCCTTGCGGTTTTCCTTTCTGACGCCGGATTCCTCCAAAACTCTGTCAGCCTGCACCGTAGAAAGTCGCTCGTCCCAGAGCACCACGGGAATACCGCTTCTTCGCTCCAGGTTTTCCGCAAACTCTCTGCTTTTCTGGGCCCGCTCCCCTTCCGTATCATTCATGTTCTTGGGAAGCCCTACTACAAAGCGCTCCACCTCATACTGAGCCGCCAGCTCTTCGATGCGTGCATAGGTCTTTCGCAGCTTGTTTTCCGAAGTGCGTCTCACCACTTCGATATTCTGCGCCGTAATGCCCAGGGGATCGCTGACTGCTACCCCCACCGTTTTGGCACCGAAATC
>JAEEKV010000054.1 GCA_016282595.1 Lachnospiraceae bacterium | reverse complement strand
TATACAAGGGATTTGTTCCGCAGGGATACCAGATCGTTTTTGCTGACCTGACGTCCCTCGGTCTTCGCTGTTCTGATCACCCGGGTTAACTGGTTATACAATTTTTCCATGTAGCCGGACCGGAATTTTCCGTTGAAGGAATACAGATTTTTCAGAGAGGTGGCGCTCTTACACAGGAAGTTCAGATCCTTCTCGCTGAGTTTGATCTTCTCCTCACCTCCTGCGATGTTTCTGCCCTGTCTTTTTTCCCGCTCCTCTGCCCGTTTGGCCCCTGCCACATCCTTGGAAAGATGCCGCTGCATCTCTTCCATATGGCAGGTATAGATGTTCTTAGGACTCGTAGCCCTGCGCATGGCGTTTTTCAAAAGCTCTTCCTGAGAGAGCACCTGCTCCAGCATGGCCTGGGTATTCTTCTGAATATCCGAAACAGAGTACATGCCGATATCGGTAACACGCATCTTATCTCCCCGATCCTGTTCACTGGGCCGGGCCGTATGCTCGAAAAAGGTCTTTTTGGAGGACTCGCTGGCAAGGATCCCGCACAGGACAAGGGAAGCCGCATCCTCCATTTCCCTGGGATCCTCGGGATTCATACCCCGCTCTCCGATCCTGGTGCAAACGGCCTGCTTTTTCTGATTTAACGCCGATACCACCTTATCCTTGGTGATCCAATGGTACCCCCGGTGCGGGAAAAAGGTGGCCGGACGCTTTTGCGCTTCCGGAAGCAGAGCGAGATACACCTCTCCCTCAGGCTGTTTCATCAGTTCGTCTTTTACTTTCGAGTAAAAAGCGTATTTCGGATCCTCAGGTTTGACCGTGGCCATCTCATATTTGATCCCGCTTAAAGCATCCTTGACCCTGTCGCTGAAGTGGATAGGTTCCCCCTTCTTTTCGATATACTGCTGCTCGGTCTTCTCCCACTTCAAAAGCTCCTGGGCAAACTGCACCGGATCCGCGGAGTTATAGGCATTCTGCAGACCTAAAAAGAGTCTTTCCTCTCTGAGGCACAACACATCATGGATGCATTTTGCACTCTCATAAAGATTCACGGGCAGCTTATCATCCACCGCATTCATTTCATGGAAGTACAAAAGCAGATCGGTAAAATCCGATTCATTCAGGATCTCATGACGATCCAGGAAAAGATTGTAAGCCTGCTCATACCCAGCCGGGCCCGTCGATGTGATATTGAACACCGCCCTCAGCATATTCGTATCTTCATTGGCGGTAAAACGCGGCATCTGCTTTTGCTCCAGCAGCATGGTAAAGCCGGTAAACATGAAATCGTTGGTGTAATGGACAAGGGGCAAAACGGTATTTTGGGACTTTGCATAGGTCCCCATGTAAAGATCATCCGGCATGACCTCGGCCAAAAAGCCTCTGCCCGGTACCCCCCGCTGATGCATGGCATTTTGCCGTTTGTCATCATTCCAGATACCACGGTCCCTGTTGGCACGAAGGAAAGCACTTCTGGTGTTCTTCAAAAGGGGATTGTCTTTCAGTTCCTGGGTCTTGACCTTTCCCTCAACATCGATGAACTGATCCGGGTTCAGATCGGAAAACTTCAGATTCGGTCCTCTCTGGGCCATATCCGCCAGGATCGACATATAGGCATCCAGATACTGCAGGGATTTTTTCTGTCCCTCGGTCAGCTGCTCCGGATCCTTTTCATTGGTACCGCTCAGCCACAGGGGATTTCCATAGTCATCAAAATACTGGGCGCTGCCGTATTTGATCTCCCGCACAAATGTAGAGAGCACCTGATAGACCTGTCCAACCTTGGCCTCTTTTAAATTCACGTTCATCAGCTTGGAAAAGACCTGATCCATGGCCTTTTTCTGATCGGTCCCCTCGCTCACGTCATAGACATTATAAACATTGGCGATGGCGGTAAGCAGAAGATCGTGCTCATTCTTATCCCAACCCACTCCGCTCATCAGGTTTCTGAATTCCACGAAGCTGTCGCTGCCAAAGAAAGGCCTCCCAATATAGTCGATGGGGATCTTAAACTTAGGTGCCATATTTACCTGAGGTGCTGCTGCAGCCTCCAGGTTATTGACCTCTTCCCTGATCCGGGGAAGTTCGGCTTCAACGGCCATCTGTTTATCCAGTACTTCCTGCCGCTCTTTTTTGTATGCTTCCTCCGCCTCATCAGACCTGGCGTTGGCAGCTTTTTTCAAAAGGTTCACATTGACCTTTTTCGGAAGGTAGGTCTTATGCACGCAAAAAGCCCCCTCGGTGATCTGATAATTGGTGCGAAGCTGACTGTCACCTTCTCCCAGGTCCGCGTCGCCGCTTCTGGCAATCACCAGTCCTGTCTGATGACGGTCATCCAGGTTGAACACCATCTGATCTTCCTTGGAATCAACCATCACCTCTCCGTCTTCGTTGATATGGGTATTGGGATGAGAGGTGCGATACAGGATATTGCCTTCCTTCGAAAGTACCATATCCTCAAACCAGTTCAAGGTCATAACACCGGCATTGACGCCGTTCATGGCCGGACCCAGCACCGTAGCCAGATCCTCCGTGATGGTCTGATCCGAACTGTTGTCATTCTTTGTGCCGGGGGCAGAATCTTTGTAGGAGATCTTATCTCCCTCAATGCCCACGATGGTAATGTAATGACCGTCCATCATAACGCCCACAGGAGAATGATGGTCCCGGATTGCTTCCGTGATCTGCTTTTTGGCAATGGCCAAAACCTTTTGGAAATAGGCTGTCTTATCTCCCTCTACGGGCTCAAAGCCATAGGCCTGCTTATAGGGCCAGATCTCCGTACTCCGGATCATGG
This sequence comes from Lachnospiraceae bacterium, assembly GCA_016282595.1. GTDB lineage: Bacteria > Bacillota > Clostridia > Lachnospirales > Lachnospiraceae > RGIG7926. Next base: position 3,015 of record JAEEKV010000054.1, on the reverse strand, counting down.
TGTTGGGCAACAGCTGATGGGTCAGATCTCCCATATCCACCATATTCTGGGCACTGTCGGTATTCATGTCTGCATCGGCATCTTCAGAAAATCCCTCCTGAGGCATGGGGGGACGATAGGCCCGGATATCCTCCTGGGTAAGGTCCGTGATCCCGCGGCTTTGCAATGCCAGCTGGTAAAAGCAGGACCAGCAACCGTAGGTTGCCGTCTGATAAGAAGGCAGATGAAGGTCTTTGAGCTGGTAGGAGGCCTGCTCTCCTTCTCCCTTTACCTCAACTTCCGACACCTTGGTCTGATAGGTGCCGTCCGTCAGGCTCTTTTGAACCGCCTGCACTTTTTCCGACAGCTTATTCACACTTGCCATTCTGTGCTGCAGATACTCCACTTCCTGCTGATTCAGCTGTCCCTGGTTTTGCTGCATAAAGTCACTCAGCACCTTGGGATCGTTGCTGTTTCGGATATTCTTCGGAATGTGGGTCTCATTCAGTTTCAGATATTCCCAGTTGTTCTTTTGGATTTTTTTCGGCATATCATATATCTCCTAAAGGGTTGTCAGTCTCTCTGACTAAAATAGGCCGTTTTTCGCGTTTCGGTTGAGGTTATAAAGAAAAAAGTATCTGCCGCATGTTCTGCAGCAGATACTCCTTATTGTCCGATTTTACTTTTTATGCTTCCGGCTCGATCAGACCGTAGGTGCCGCCTTTTCTCTTATAGACTACATTCACCTGATCCGTCTCTGCGTTGATAAATACGTAGAAGCTATGTCCTAAAAGCTCCATCTGTACGCAGGCATCTTCGGGATATAACGGCTTGATATCGAACTTCTTGCTGCGGATGATCTTCACATCCTCCTCATCCATGAAATCCTTCTCAATATATTCCTGTTTGAAGTAGGTTCCCGCACCCTGATGCTTATCTACCAGTTTGCTCTTATACTTCTTAAGCTGTCTCTCAATGATCTCCTCCACCAGATCGATGGAAACATACATATCGTTGCTGACCTGTTCCGACCGGATGATGTTGCCCTTTACCGGGATCGTTACCTCAATTTTCTGGCGTTCCTTCTCTACGCTCAGTGTGACATTTACCTCAGTCTCCGGTGTGAAGTACTTTTCAAGCTTGCCGATCTTTTCCTCCACTGCGCTCCGAAGTCCGGGCGTTACCTCGATGTTCTTTCCAATGATGATGAATTTCATACCCATCGCCACCTTTCTTTATATATTCTGAATGTCGTAATATGCGTTTTAAATTGCGTTAACTAAGTATAGCATATCTGATTTTTCAGGGCAAGAAATATCCTGCGTTTCGCTGCTCGCACATCCATCTCGTATCCACGCTCCCTTTGGTCGCTCTACTGTCGCTTCGCGACGGATACTCGATGTATGGGCGGGTCCCTGCTTCGCAGGACCGTCCACAAAAAAATCTTCGCCCTTTTATGCAAGCATAAGGGCTCATCTTTTTTTGTGTCCTACCGCGAAACGCAATCCTGTTTAATCAAAGTACGCAACTCTCCTGAACTCTTCCATCGTTGTGATGCCCTGTTCTACCAGCTCGGTGCAGGAATCCTTAAGGGTCTTCATGCTCTGATAGCGGATCGCATAGTCCTTGAGTTCCTCGGTGGTAGCGCCCTTTGCAATCATCTCGCGGATGGGCTTGTCAACCAGCAGGATCTCATGAATGGAAACACGGCCGCTGTAGCCGGTATTGTTGCAGTTGTTGCAGCCCCGGGCGATCTTCACTCTGGGGATGTCATGTCCGATGAACTGGCGCTCGGCATCTGTTAGCTCGCCTTCCACGCAGCAGTGGGGGCAAACCTTTCTGACAAGACGCTGGGCGATGATACCGTCAAGGGCGCTGGCTAGAAGATAGGGCTCGATTCCCATATCCACCAGACGGATGATGGAAGAAGCCGCATCATTGGTATGGAGGGTGGAAAGTACCAGGTGTCCGGTGATGGCGGCACGCACGGAGATCATAGCGGTCTCGGCATCACGGGTCTCACCTACCATGATGATATCCGGGTCCTGACGAAGGAGGGCGCGAAGGCCGACCTCAAAGGTCAGTCCCGCAACAGGATGTACCTGCATCTGATTCAGTCTCGGCAGGTTTTTCTCCACCGGATCCTCGATGGTGGAAATGTTTACCGGCTTCTTGGACAGCTCTGCCAGCATCATGTAAAGGGTCGTGGATTTACCGGAACCGGTGGGTCCCGTCATGTAGATGATGCCGTTCAGTGACTGCAGCATCTTTTGTACCTTTGCATAGTTCTCGGCGTTCATACCGAAGGAGTCGGCATGATCGATCTGGGCGTTGCTTGCCAGAAGACGAAGTACAGCCTTTTCTCCGAAGGTTGTGGGAATCAGGGAAACACGGACATTGGCGATCTGGTTCTGGATCCTGGCTCTGAAATGTCCGTCCTGGGGAACACGCCGCTCTGCAATATCCAGCTCCGCCATGATCTTGATCCTGGCGATCAGAGAGCCGTGAATGCTCTTTTGCAGCGTAACGTAATCTACCATGGCGCCGTCGATACGCATTCTGACCATGGTGTTTTTTTCAAAGGGCTCGATATGGATATCGGAAACGTTATCCAGGTAGGCTTTTTCCAAAAGGCTGTTTACCAGGTTGATGATGGGGGTATCATCGTCACCGTCGGAGGTATCGATGACCATCTCATCCACTTCCTGACTGGTCTGGGCCAGGTTGGCCTTGCTGACCGCTTTCTTGGCGGAAACCTCTGCATAGTAATACTGGATGGCATTCTTCAAAGGCTCCAGTTCACTCAAAAGAAGCTGTACGCTTTTTCCGCTGACCTGACGGATATCCTCAATGCCATACAGATCCAAGGGATCGTTAACAACCAGCTGAAGCTGTTCATTTTCCAGGCCGATGGGAAGCATATTGTACTTGGTGGCCAGCTGCTCCGGCACCAGAGCGATGGCGTCCATGTTCACCTTCCGGCTGCCGATATCCACCACGGTGATGTTAAGGCGCTCTGCCAGGGCGTTCAGCATC
>JAEEKV010000053.1 GCA_016282595.1 Lachnospiraceae bacterium | reverse complement strand
GAGGGTCACTTTGGTATCTGCAGAAAGGAGAGGGGCAAATGCAACAGCTGAAAAGAACAATAATCCGCCTGTGTTTGGGGATGGTGCTTCTTTTGGGAGCAAGTGGCCTGACAGGGACGGATGTGAAGGCGGAAACATGGGGAACGGACAGTACGAATAATACTGTATGGTTCACGATGCAGAGCCAGGATAATACGCATTATCAGGCATCCTTTACCGAGGTGTATGCCGGTCAGAAAATAGAATCGCTGGTGATATCCGGTGCCCCTAATCCTATGGGATTTGAGAGCGCGTTTCAGCAGAATTTTGCACAAAGCGGCTATGAGGAATATACCAGCGTTACAGGGATCTGGAGCAATGCAAGCGGGACCTTCAAAATGGGTAAAAAATACCGTTATAGGCTTGTTTTGTCTGCCCTGAATGGAAATACGATGGGATCGGGCATGCGCCTGAATGTCTGCGAGAACAACATGTACACCTATGATGATCAAGATTATGATCAGTGGACACAGGATGCACTACACCCCAATATTTTTTATTCACCGGTTATTGAGTGCAAGATGCAGAATCCATGGGATACCGTGGCTGTAGATCAACCGGGAGCTGTGATCAAAAATGATACTGATAACCCCAGTGTAGATGCAACCAAGCTGATCAAAGATCCGGTTCTTTTGAATGCTGTGAAGGGAATGGGTAAAGACAGCCCGATCAATGAGGACAATTCCATGTACCGCTATCGGGCACAGCAGGCGGTAAAGAGTCTAAGCCTTACTTACAATACAGATGTGGGAGAGAATATGCTCAAGGGAATCGAGTATTTCCCTTATCTTCGAAACCTTACGATCAAAGTCAATAAGAAGACCAATATCAAGAGCCTGAACCTTTCCCAAAATAGATATCTGGTGCATGTGTTTATTGATGATTACGTTGGCGGGACAGACGATAGTATTTCCCTGCCTTCTTCTCTTCGCACTTTACAGATTTATGACAGTAAAACGGGAAAATTCAATACGTCCCTGTTGCAGATGAAGAAGCTGTATGAATTTAAAGGATCTAACCTTACGGTAGTGGGTGAGCCGGGATCAGATAGTGAACTGAATTTCTCCGGGTGCAACAAACTGGATACTCTTGAACTGACAAATTCAGGTGGGTTTTACTATCTGTACGTTCCCACGAGCGGCTCTCTTCGAACGATCGATCTGGATCAGTCAAAGGATCTGAGAGCGCTTTCGTTTGACAGCATGCCGTATCTGCATGTGAATTGCAGCTATTGCCCGAACCTGTCTCAGATCACGGCAAAAAATGTAGCACGGATCGATTATTTATTTGCCGCCTGTAATGACGCACTTACAAGACTTGATATTTCGGGTTCTGTGATCGGAAAGACGGATGATGCAGGAGCGGTTTGGGCCAATTACAATGCAAAGCTGAATACATTCCTGGCAAAGGGAACGACCTTTGAAAACGGTTCATCTCTGGAGATGCATGATGACGGATTTACCGGTCTGAGTATGCAGAATCCTTCCAGTTGTACCCCGATATTTAAAGAAGGGACCAGCTTAAAGCTCTATAATAATCCAAACATGAAGCTCTTGACCCTTCCTGCAACTGTTGACGGATGTACCATGGAGGTGATCGATTGTTGCTCCTGCGGGATCGTGCAGCTTGACACCGGATCTGTAAAGCCTGCCACCAGGTCATTTAAGTGCTTCGGCAACAAGCTGACAGGTACCTTAAAGATCCGCGGTATTCTGGCAGCCGGTGAAAAATGGAGCATGGATTGTTCCGGGAATGCGTCACTGACGGGACTGGATACAACCGGGATCGGAACATTGAAGAGTCTGGACGTATCCGGTACAGGAATCGAATCCCTGACGCTGGAAACCGTACCTGCTAATCTGACGTTAAAATGCGACAACTGTGAGAGTCTGTCAAAGCTGGCAGTTAAGAACGGCTCTGTCTATAGCATCAGCGCGACCGGGGTTAAAGCTCTGAAAAATGTGATCCTTACAAACGCTACTGCCAGGTCAATCGTCTTGTCAGACAGTCTGGTGCTGCAGCAGCCATCCTTTACGAATGCTTCTGTGGATTCTTTGAGCATCAAACAGTGTTCGACGCCGGAAAGTCTTACGATAGGAAGCGACGCGGGAATCGGGAATCTTCAGATCAACAAGTGCAGCAATCTGAAAACCCTGGATGTGAGCGGCGCATCCGGCCTTTCATCGCTGGATTGCAGCAACAATACGGCCCTTGAGAACCTTACCACAGGCGACAACCTGTCGCTGAAAAACCTGACCTGCAACTACTGCAACTCTTTGGATTCGATTGATGTGAGTAAAAATATCGCATTAACGAGCCTGAATTGCAGAAGCTCATCCGAATACGGTATTGTACCTATCAGTGCTTTGGATCTGAGTCGGAATGTAAATCTGGAAACCCTGGTACTGGAGGGATGTGCCTTTTCGGCACTTGACCTTAGCGGCAACAAAAAGCTGAAAAAACTGGATGTGGACGCAACCGGGATCAAAAAGCTGGAGCTTATGGAGAATCCGTTGCTGACGAGCCTGGAATGTGAAAACTGCGAGCTGACGAGTCTGAATCTTTCTCAGAACAGAAAGCTTACGACTTTGAAATGTGCCGGAAACCATCTGGTGGCTTTAGATCTTACGGGCCTTTCGCTGAATTCGAAATCGATCCGTAATCAGACAAGAGACGTGACATGTTTGAATGATATTTTGGATTTCGAAGCGTTGGATTCCACGATGGAGATCGATAAGGTGCAGATCGAGTCTGTGAAAGATGCGTCCGATAATGATATTGCATATACGAAGCAGGACACCGGATATAAGTTCCTGAGTGGCGCAAAAACCATAAAGTATTGGTATGATACCGATTACAGTACCGATCTAAGTCATTCGAGTGATAAGGAGCTGATGAGCGTCACCATGACGATCACGGAGCATCGGACAATCCCTGTAGTTTACTTTGATGCCTGCGGCGGAACGGTTTCGCCTGAGAGTGCTTCGATAAACAAAACAACAAAAACTGTTGAACTGCCGACGCCTGTAAGAGCAGATCATAAGTTTGAAGGCTGGTATGCATCAAAGGATTACGTCGAGAACACAAAGGTTGATGATACTCAGACATATAACAGAGATACTCGCCTGTTTGCAAAATGGACCTACAAACCCCCGGTAATTCCCGAATACATGATCTATGTGAATGCAACGGAGGGCGGAACGGTAACGGGTGGAAATGAAACCTATAAAAAGGGAGAGCTTGTTGTCCTGACGGCCATCCCCAATAAAGGTTTTGCATTCGATCACTGGCAGAAGGATGGAGTTGACATAGAAGGAAACGGAACCATTGCCGTTGTCGTAGAAGATGATGCTGCTTATGTAGCCGTATTCAGACAGGATTGGGTAAAATGCACGATCAGTGTGGATGCAGCAGAGGGCGGAAGCGCCAAGGGCGGATGCACCTGTATCGCAGGTGCTACCGTAAAGTTTGAGGCGGAGGCCTTTGAGGGATATGCCTTCGAAAAATGGCAGAGATTCGGTATCGATACGGATAAGCCTGCCAGTTTTGAACTGATCGCGGAGGGGGATGAGGCCTGGACTGCTGTATTTACAAAAATCGGTTCGGGTCCTGTGATCACTTCCTATACGGTCAGGATCTTTACAGGCGAGGGCGGCACCACCAGCGGAGCCGGAGCCTTTATGGAAAACAGCAATATCACCGTTCATGCAGTGGCAGACAGCGGATATGAGTTTGCAGGCTGGTATGATGAGGAGGGCCTGCTGCTGGAGGCAGAGGCAGATTACACCTTTAACGTAGAGAAAGACTGCGCTCTGACCGCAACCTTCAAAAAGAAACCCGTCTCGGAAGATCCGAAGGAGGATCCGAAGAAAGAAGATCCGAAGAAGGATGATCCCAAAACGGATGATCCGAAAACAAACGATCCAAAGGCTACAGATCCTGCAGGACAGGCACCTCAGGGCAGCAATGAAAAAGATGACAATACGCAGCCTGGGATCGGAACGTTCTCTGCAGACGGAACAACACTGACAGATCCGAATGGCATCACCTTTGCTGTAGCAGAAAAACTTACCACTAAGGAACTGAAGAAGGGCGTATTGGTAGCCGACCAAAAGACCGGCGGCAAATACCGTATTACCACCATCGTTTTCAAAAAGGGTAAATTCAAGAGCGGAACTGCCGAGTATGTGGGACCTTACAACCTGGATACGGATAAGATCAGCATTCCTGCAAAGACAACTATTGATGGCAACAACTTCAAGGTAACCGGAGTTGCAGGCAAAGTTACAAAGGGCTGCACCAAGGTGACCAAGCTTGTGATCGGTGCTAACGTAACAAAGATCGCCAAGAATGCCTTTAACGGATGCAGTACGTTAAAGACCATCCAGATCAAGAGCAAGAAGCTGACAAAGGTCGGAAAGAAGGCCTTTGGAGGCATTCACAAAAAGGCATCGGTGAAGGTGCCCGGCAAGAAAAAGAAAGCTTATAAAAAGCTGCTTCAGAAAGGTGGCCTTGCAAAAACCGCTAAGGTGAAATAAGAAAAAGGAAATAACTGAAAATTAGAGTGAAAACGGGAGCTGAAAGGCTCCTGTTTTCGTTGACACAATATACGGAAATTTAGTATAATTGTAGTGTCTTTACGGGGGAAGTAAAGGCAAATTGAGAGGGAATAATCGCAGGAGGGTTATGCCATGGAAGGGAAAAAGCCGAAACTGAAACTGGATGTAATGGGGAAATTGAGCCTGAACATAAAGGTGGTGATCCTGACGGATCTGATCATCATCCTGGGCATCATCGTGGTACTCATCGCCAACAAAACCGCTTATACCAAGCGTATTTCCGGAATGGTCAGTGAAGACATGAGAGCCATCGCCATCAGCTATGGACATGCGGTGGAGACCACCATCGGGATCAAGGGCGGCCAACAGCTGACAGCCAAGAACTTTGAGGAAGCGGTGGGAACAGCAGAGATCCCCAACGATCCGGACGGATATATCTATGTCGTAAATCAAGACGGTACCATGCTGTATCATCCCACGGCGGAAAAGATCGGACAGCCCGTGGAAAATGATGCGGTAAAACAGTTGGTTGCACAGCTGGAGGCAGGTACGGTTCCGGATCCCGGCGTTGTAGAGTATGTATTTAAGGGCGAAAAGAAGTATGCCGGCTTTTATATCGTGCAGTCAGGCGCTATAAAAGATATCATTGTAGTATCCGCAAACCTGGCACACATCCGCAAGCAGGCGGCAGCCTTCCCCGCAAGCGTGATCATAGCAGCCATCCTGTTTCCGATCCTTGCCAGTGTTCTGGCTTACTTTGTGATTGGGATCATCGTAAGGCCCATCAAGCACCTTGGTGTTTCCATGGACCGCGTGGCCAATCTGAACTTCACCGAAGATGCCTTTTTGAAAAACTATGAGAACTGGCAGAATGAAACGGGTATGCTTGCACGGAGCACCCTGGCCATGAGTTCCCAGATCGACCGGATCACCCTGGATATCAAGAATTCCGTTGACAGGATCACCGAAAGCTCCGAGCAGATTCACCTTGCGGTTTATGACATATCCAATGCATCCACCGATAATGCCAACACGGTAGTGGATCTGGCAGCCATGATGCAGGAGACTACTGCTACGGCGGACAGCATTGCCGGCAATATGAACAACATGGTACAGAAATCCAGCCATGTTTCCGAGCTCGCTCTGGCAGGTATCACCACCGCAGGCGAGATCTACGAAAAAGCGGCTGACGGCATTCATCAGGCTGAAAAGTCCAAGAGAAAAGCCAACACCGTTTTGGCTGATATCAAACTGAATACGGAGAAGGCCATCAACGATGCGAAGTCCATTAACCGCATCAATGAACTGACCGAGACCATCAAGAGCGTTACCGAGCAGACCAATCTGCTGTCCCTGAATGCCAGCATTGAGGCAGCCAGAGCGGGTGCAGCCGGCCGCGGTTTTGCAGTCGTAGCAGATGAGATCGGTAAGCTTGCCAACGAATCCGCAGCTACCGTTGTACAGATCGATGAGATCATCACCGAGATCAAGGGCGCTGTATCCGGCATGCGTGATTGCCTGGCAGAGGTACTTGAGTTTACCGAGAAATCTACGGAAGAGAACCTGCAACTCATTGAGAGCATCAGTACCCAGTACAATGATGACGCTGCAAACTTTGAGAGAAGCCTGAAGGAAATGCAGGTAGCCATGACAGAGCTGAACGATATTATCAATGACGTAGATCGTTCTATTGACGGTATCCATACGACGGTTTCTCAGTCTGCACAGGGCATTTCCGATGTGGCAGGCAAGACGGATGATGTTGTGAACAAGACCAACACCGTACAGGGACTGGTTGCGGACAATGTAAACCAGACAGAGAACCTGCAGAACCTCATCGGAGAGTTTACACTGTAATCATAAGAGATTTCATGCAAGCGGCGCCGGAGTCGGCGCCGTTTTGTTTGTAAGAAAAAGCGAAAAGGAGCCAGAATAGCATGTGGGAAAAGGAATTGAAGGTTTGCAGGCAGGCCGCTGTAGAGGCAGGACTTGCCATTATGGAAATCTATGAAAAGGCAGATGATATCGAGATCGAGAAAAAAGGGGATGGGTCACCTTTGACCAATGCCGATAAAGCATCTCATGGTATCATTGCTGATTATCTGACAAAGCAATTCCCGGAATATGCACTTTTGTCTGAAGAAGGCGTGGATGATAAAGAGCGGCTTTCCAACCCCATGTGCTTTGTGGTGGATCCTTTGGACGGCACCAAGGAGTTTATCAAGAGAAACGGACAGTTTACCGTGAATATCGCCCTAGCCAAGGATCACAGATCCATTATGGGTGTGATCTATGTGCCTGTAACGGGAGAGTTGTACTGGGCCGCCGAAGGGGTAGGCAGCTTCCTGGAAAAGATCGATATTGAGAAGGAAAAAGAACTATTAAACAATAAGACAGAAGAGTTTTATGAATTGCCTGTCATCGGAGCAGCGGAAAAGCTTCAGGTTTCCGATCAAACTGAGGTTACAAAGCTTCGGGCAGTGGGCAGCAGTTCTCATGCTTCACCGGCAATGCAGGAGCTTTTGGATAAATATCACATCACAAAGATGGTACAGATGGGAAGCTCCCTCAAGGGCTGCCTGGTAGCAAAGGGAGATGCGGACATATATTTCCGGCATAATCCCACCATGGAATGGGATACGGCAGCCATGCAGTGCATTGCGGAACAGGCGGGAGCTATTTTCCGGCAGATGGACGATTCCGAGATGCTTTATAACAGGGAAGACAGCCTGAATGCAAAGGGTTTTTACGTGATCAACAGGATGGAAAACAGACTGCGATGATCCGCCCCCTCTTTTTCAGATTTTTCTATACAATCGGGTAATTTTTTGATATAATTACAAAGGCGGTATAGTATGTTCCGTACATTTGAAGGTATTTTGTGAGGTGACAGAATGGATACAAACATCTTATTGGAAAATGGAACGAATGAATTGGAAGTATTGGAGTTTTTGGTAGATGGCAATTCTTACGGTATTAACGTAGCGAAGATCCGCGAGATTATTACCTATCAGGCTGTCACACCTGTTCCGAATGCGCATCCGAGTATTGAAGGAATATTCATGCCGCGTGATGTGATGATCACAGCCATTGATCTTCGGAATTGCTTACAGAGAGGGCAGTCAGAGCCCAAGGGCCTGTTTATCATCACGAACTTTAACAAGTTGGATATTGCTTTCCATGTAGATCAGGTAGTCGGGATCCACAGAGTTTCCTGGACGGAGATCATTAAGCCGGGAACCACGGTATCCAATCCCGAAGACGGAATTTCCACGGGTATCATCAAGATCAACGGAAAGCTGATCATCATTCTGGACTTCGAGAAGATTGTTACGGATATCAGCCCGGAGACCGGATTGAAGATGACGGAGATCGATGAACTGGGGGTTAGAACCAGAAATGATGTACCCATTCTGATCGCAGAGGATTCACCGCTTTTGAACAAGTTGATTGTAGATTCTTTGAAGAAGGCGGGATATGAGAATCTGATCCACACCGAAAACGGCCAGGAGGCCTGGGATGTGATCTGCGAGTGCAAGGATGAGGGCACATTGGATAAACATGTGAAGTGCCTGATCACAGATATCGAGATGCCGCTGATGGATGGTCACAGGCTGACGAAGCTGGTAAAAGAAGACCCGGCAACTAAGGATATCCCGGTAGTGATCTTCTCCTCGTTGGTAAATGAGGAAATGAGGAAAAAGGGTGAGGCACTTGGTGCGGACGCACAGCTTTCCAAGCCTGAAATTGGTAATCTTGTCAGAATCATTGATGATTTGGTATTGTAAGAAACTTTTAACAGGCTGGGCTTGTCCCAGCCTATTTTTATCATAGAACCTTCCGAAAATGAGCTCAAGCGAAGAATATCTGGACAGCCTTTTGGCGGCAATGATGAATCAGAATACAGAAAAAAATGAGCCGGAGGAGACTTCGGCTGTTTCTGATGTGGAGACCGTCGCAAAAAGCAGTGAGCCGGAGGTTGTAGAGAAGTCGGAGCCTGAACCTGAACCTGTACAAGTGCAGGAAGAGATAATTGAGGCAGTACAGGAAGAGGTAGCAGAGGACACCGTAGAAGATATTCAGGAAGAAGAACCGGAAGAGGTAGTAGAGGAAGAAGCGCCGGAAGAGATAGCAGAGGAAGAAGCGCCGGAAGAGTCCGCAGTACCGGAGATTACCCCGGTTTCAGATGACCCTAATGCAAAGCTGACGCCGGAGCAGATTGCGGCTATGTTTGCACAGGCGGATGGTGGAGCAGAGGCGCAGGAAGAAGAGCAAGACCAGGGATCCGAGGCAGAAGCGGAGAAGACCTTAGAAGAGATACGGGAAGAAGACGAGGCATCCGAAGCTGAGGCAGAGGACACTGTAGAAGATATACAGGAAGATGCAACTGAGAATAAAGCATTAGAGGACGAAGTGTCCGAGGAAACATCTGACGAGGAGTCGGAAGATCAGGAAGTTGCTGATGATTTTCCCAAGCTGACAGAGGAGGATTTGAAGCAGGATTCAAGTTCAGCTATGTTCGGACAGATCGGTGGTGGCGGCGCCGCAGAGAGTGAGCCGGAAGAACCCGCTGAACCCGCGGTACCGGAAATTACTCCGGTATCAGATGATCCTAATGCAAAACTAACGCCTGAGCAGATAGCGGCTATGTTTGCACAAGCGGATGGCGGAGCAGATACGCAGGAAAAATCTACTGAAGACGAAAAGGAAGAGGAAGCGCTGGAAGAACCCAGTGAATCCACGGTACCTGAGATCACTCCGGTATCGGATGATCCTAATGCAAAACTGATGCCGGAGCAGATAGCGGCCATGTTCGCGCAAGCGGATGGCGGCGCTGATATACAGGAAAAATCTACTGAAGACGCAAAGGAAGAGGAAGCACTGGAAGAACCCAGTGAATCCATGGTTCCTGAGATTACCCCGGTATCGGATGATCCCAACGCACAGCTGACACCGGAACAGATTGCAGCCATGTTCGCACAGGTAGATGGTGGTACAGAGGCTCAGGAGGAACCGCAGGAAGAGACTCAGGAAGATACAACTGAGGATGTGGAAGAGGCAACAGAGGCCGCAGATACACAAGAAAAAACGCAGGAGGAGTCCGGCGTAGAGACGCAGGAACATACAGACGTGGAGAATAAAAAAGACCTGTCACAGGATGAGATTTCAGCCATACTTGAGCAGGGTATCGGCAGCGAGGAGATGCAGGAAGCGGAAACAGAGTCTGGCGATCCCAACGAACTGTTGTCCCAGGACCAGATTGCAGCCATGATCGATCAGGCAAATGGCAGGGAGAAGCAGGATAATACATCCAAGAAAACCAGTGGGGAGGAGTCCGGCTATCAAGCACCGGACGAAAGCATGGAAGAAAACAAAGAGCTGACAACTGAAGAGATGGAACAGGAGTCACAGACCGCTGAAAGCACTGTGGAAACTACCGACCTCTCCGACATCGAAGAGCTGGATATGAACGATCCCGATGCCATCGATAAACTCCTGGGCCTTGATGCACAAGGGGCCGCAGGAACTGATGACGAGGAAGAGGACGTTGATATCGAAGAGGCTCTGAAGGCAGCCATGGAAAGCAAGGAAGAAACCGGACTGGATGCAGCAGATATGGAGCTGAGCAGCCTGCTTTCCGACCTTGGGGATGATGATCCCGAGCTGCAGGAGATCGGCGAGCTCCTTCGAAAATCCGACGAGCATGAGCTGGTTGAGGATGAGATGCGCGCACTTTTGGATGAACAGGGTGAGGGCGCAGAGGAGGAAGAAGAAAAAGAAGGCATAGATACCGGAAGCTTCGGAGCTGCTATAGGCGGCGGTGGCGGTGGTGGTGCCGATGAGCCCGAAGAGGACGCCGCACAGGAAGCCATCCGTATGGCTGAGCAGCTGGAAGAAGAGGAAGAAGAAAGAGAGCGCAGCAAGAAGGAAGGCAAGAAAGAAGCCAAGAAAAAGCGGGGCAAGAAGGAAGAGACATCCGAAGAGGATGGAGAAGAAGAGGAGCCTAAGAAGGGCTTGAAGGGCCTTTTTGCCAGGAAGAAAAAGAAGAAAGCAGATAAGGAAAAAGAGGAAGAACAGGCCAGTGAAGCATCCGAGATGGATAAGATGGCCGAGCTTGCCAATATGGATTTTGGCGGCATTCCCGAAGAGCCTGAGGGCATGGATGATATTGCGCCCATGCTGGGAGGGGATGGAGCTCTTGATGGTGAAGAGACCCTGGAGCAGGCTGCCGAGAGAATGAAGCGTGAAGAGGAAGAAGCAGCTGCCATTCCGGAAAAAGGAGAAAAAGGCGCTTCTGCTGCAGCTTCTAAGGGAAAAGAGTCCGAAGAACCGGAAGAAAAAGGGAAAAAGAAGAAAGGCAAAAAAGGAAAAGACGGCGAAGAAGGCGAGAAAAAAGGCCTGTTTGCCAAGTTGTTTGCCGCTTTGACAGAAGAGGTGGAGGAAGAGGAAGAAGAGCCGAAGCCGAAAAAGAAGAAGGGCAAGAAGGGTAAGGCCACGGACGCTGACGACAACGAAGCCATCCTGGACGAGCTGGACAGGGAAGGCAAAGGCATGACCGCCAAGAAGCCTAAGAAGGAAAAGCCCAAGAAAGAGAAAAAGCCCAAGAAGCCGCCCAAACCCAAGAAGGAAAAGAAGCCCAAGGCACCGGAAGAGCCCGTAAAGAAGCTTCCTACCAAGATGGTTATTTTGATCTTTATCATGTGTATTTCCATTTTGGCACTGGTACTGATCTTTGTACTTTTGATCCCGCCGCTGTTTGAAGTACAGTCTGCGAAGAAAGCGTTCAAAGAAAAACAGTACTATGAGGCTTATGAAGGCCTTATCGGCAAGAAGCTTTCGGAAGAAGAAGAAAAGATGTTCATGAAGTCCAGAATCGTGCTGAAGTTCCAGCATAAGGTGGAAGCTTACCAGCACTATGTAGGCATGAACATGCCTGTTGAGGCCCTGGACAGTCTTATCGAAGGCTACATCCTGTATGATGAGATGGCAGAGGATATCGATCACTACGAAGCCGCTCCGGAAGCAGGGGCTGTGAAGGAGCAGATCCTCACTATTTTGCAGAACCAGTATCATCTGGATGAGGATGAGATCCACAGGATTTATGCGCAGGATGATTACAACTATACTCTTGAGCTTGAACATATTACCGGAGGTCTCTCCCGCCAGAATTCCAACTATGACAGGGAGGCAAACGGCGGACTTTCCGAGATCGATGTTCCGGAGATAGATTTTAACCAGGTGGGAACACCTGAAGGCGGAGAAGAAGGCGGTGGCGCCGGTGCAGATCTTGAAGGCGGACAGACCAATCTGCAGGATCTTCTCCCGGAGGAGGAAATAGAATGATCGCAGTCATAGATTATGACGCAGGCAATATGAAAAGTGTGGAAAAAGCCGTTGTATCCCTGGGATATGAGGCTGTTATCACAAGAGATCCGGATACCATCCTGGGTGCCGATAAGGTGATCCTTCCCGGTGTGGGAGCCTTCGGAGATGCTATGAAAAGGCTTAAAAGCTACGGACTTGTGGATGTGATCCGCAAGGTGACAGAGAAAAAGACCCCCTTTTTGGGCATCTGCCTGGGACTTCAGCTGCTGTTTGAAGAAAGCGAGGAAAGCCCGGGAGTAGAAGGCCTCGGGATCCTGGAAGGAAAAATTGTGCGGTTCCCCGATGAGATCGGATTGAAGATCCCCCAGATCGGCTGGAACGATCTTTCCTTTCCCGGAAGCGGCAGACTGTTTCAGGGGCTGGCGGATCATCCTTACGTGTATTTCGTCCATTCCTACTACCTGCAGGCAAAGGATCCGGCCATCGTTACCGCAACTACGGAATATGGCGTAACGGTGCATGCATCCGTAGAGAAGGACAACATTTTTGCCTGCCAGTTCCATCCGGAAAAGAGTTCGGATGTGGGATTGGGAATCTTGAAGAATTTCCTGGAGTTGTCCTAAAAAGTTAGCAAACGCTAACTAACAGGGGCGCCGGCAGGCAACGGATAAGCGTATAAGCGTTAAAGCGAAGAGGATAAATACTATGCACACAAAAAGGATCATCCCCTGTCTGGATGTCAACAAAGGGCGTGTAGTCAAGGGAGTTAATTTCATCAATCTCATTGATGCCGGAGATCCGGTAGAGGTTGCAAAGGTTTATGATAAGGAAGGCGCGGATGAGCTGGTGTTTTTGGACATCACCGCATCCTCCGATGGCCGTGAAACCGTGGTGGATATGGTGCGACGGGTTGCAGAGCAGGTCTTCATCCCCTTTACCGTAGGGGGCGGCATTCGAACCGTGGAAGACTTCAGAGCCATTTTAAGAGAGGGAGCTGATAAAGTTTCCGTTAATTCCGCAGCCATTATGAATCCACAGCTGATCTCCGATGCTGCAGAAAAGTTCGGCAGTCAGTGCGTGGTACTTGCCATTGATGCTAAGCGCCGGGAGGACGGAAGCGGCTGGAACATCTTTAAGAACGGCGGAAGAGTGGATATGGGCATCGACGCTGTGGAATGGGCTGTGAAAGCGGAAAAGCTGGGAGCAGGAGAGATCCTTCTTACCAGTATGGACTGCGACGGTACCAAGGCAGGATATGATATTGAACTGACAAAAGCCATTGCACAGAGCGTTTCCATTCCCGTCATCGCTTCCGGCGGTGCAGGAACAACGGAGCACTTTTACGAGGCTCTGACGGATGGTGAGGCAGACGCTGCCCTGGCGGCTTCCCTGTTCCACTTTAAGGAGCTTTCCATCCGCGAGGTAAAGGAGTATCTGAGAGACAAGGGCGTATCCGTCAGGTTGTAGGATACAATAGGAAACATAGTAGAGCATTTGTTTCAGGCAGGAGGCAGATATGAAATCAATCAAGCAAAAATGGGCATCCCTGGATGAAGAGAAGACCATCAACGGAAAACTGTTGTTTTTCGAGTTTTTAACGGCAGTTTTGGCAGGCGTTTTACTGGGAATCCTGATCACACCCTTCAGAAGCATTACCATCGCCAGCAATAACGAAAACTGCAGCGCAGACGGAAACAAAACAGAAGGCAACTGTGCCTGCAGCTGCCAAGAGGAAGACTAAATGGCAGTATTATCCGGAGGCTGGGAAGCAGCCATGCGTCCCGAGTTCTCCAAGCCCTATTATAAAAAGCTGTTTGAGACGGTAAAAAAGGAGTATCAAAGAGGACCTGTATTTCCACCTGCAAAGGAAGTACTTTCCGCCTTTGAACTCACGCCCCTGGAAGAGGTTAAAGTAGTGATCATCGGACAGGACCCTTATCACGGTCCGGGACAGGCCCATGGCCTGTGTTTTTCTGTAAAGCCCGATGTGGAAATTCCGCCTTCCCTGGTGAACATCTACAAGGAGCTTCACGATGATCTGGGATGCTATATTCCCGATAACGGCTATTTGGTTAAGTGGGCAAAACAGGGTGTGCTGCTGCTTAATACCGTACTTACCGTCAGGGCACATCAGGCCAATTCCCACCGGGGCATCGGCTGGGAGGAATATACGGATGCAGCCATCAAAGTACTGGCAGAGCAGGATCGTCCCATGGTCTTTATCCTGTGGGGCTCTCCGGCACAGAGAAAAGCAGCCATGCTGCACAATCCGAAGCACCTGATCCTGAAGGCGCCTCATCCAAGCCCCCTTTCGGCTTACAGAGGATTCTTCGGAAGCAAACCCTTTAGCCGGACCAATGCCTTTTTGGAACAAAACGGCCTTGCGCCCATTGACTGGCAAATTGAAAATCGGCAATAAATAAAATTTTATTATATGCAATACAAGGAGGAGACAACAATGGCAATCAGAGTAGGAATCCTGGGATACGGCAATCTGGGAAGAGGAATGGAGGCGGCTATCCGTCAGAACCCCGATATGGAGCTGGCAGCGCTCTTTACAAGAAGAGATCCTGCAACCGTTCAGACTAAGACACAGGGCGTTCCCGTTTACAGCGCACAGGATGCAGCAGCACATAAGGACGAGATCGATGTCCTCGTAATCTGCGGCGGATCTGCAACGGACCTTCCCGTACAGACACCTGAGTATGCAAAGTATTTCAATGTCATTGACAGCTTCGATACCCACGCAAGGATTCCGGAGCATTTTGCAAATGTAGATAAGGCAGCAAAGGAGAGCGGTCACGTGGCAATGATCTCCGTAGGTTGGGATCCGGGCCTGTTTTCCTTAAATCGTATGATGGCAGGTGCCATCCTTCCTGAGGGTAAGGATTATACCTTCTGGGGAAAAGGTGTCAGCCAGGGACATTCCGACGCCATTCGCCGTATCGAAGGCGTAAAGGACGGAAAGCAATACACCATCCCTGTGGATGCAGCTTTGCAGGCAGTCAGAAACGGTGAAAATCCCGAGCTTACCACCAGAGAAAAGCACACCAGAGAGTGCTTTGTAGTAGCAGAGGAAGGCGCAGATAAGGCTAAGATCGAAGAAGAGATCAAGACCATGCCCAACTACTTTGCAGACTATGATACCACCGTACATTTCATTTCCGAAGAGGAGCTGAAGAGAGACCATAGCGGCATCCCTCACGGCGGCGTTGTACTTCGCAGCGGCAAGACAGGCTTTGACAAAGAGAATACCCATATCATCGAGTACAGTCTGAAGCTGGATTCCAATCCGGAGTTTACTTCCTCCGTTATCGCAGCTTACACCAGAGCCATTGCAAGACTGGCTAAGGAAGGCGCAACCGGATGCAAGACCGTATTTGATATTGCACCCGCTTACCTTTCACCGCTGAGCGGCGAGGAGCTGAGAAAGTCACTTCTGTAATACATGTTTTAAGGGGAGAAGATTATGAAAAAAGTACCGTTTATCACCAAGGAGCAGGTGGAAAAGATCGCACAGACTTTTCCTACGCCCTTCCACATTTATGATGAAAAAGGCATTCGGAAAAATGCCGAAGCCGTACAAAAGGCCTTTTCCTGGAATCCCGGTTTTCGGGAGTATTTCGCAGTAAAGGCTACCCCCAATCCCGTTCTGATCTCCATTTTGAACGAGTACGGCATCGGCACCGATTGTTCCTCCATGACCGAGCTTATGATGTCCGAGGCTCTTGGCCTTTCCGGAGAACAGATTATGTTTTCCTCCAATGATACACCTGCCAGAGAGTATGTGTACGCGGACAAGATTGGCGCCACCATTAATCTGGATGACATTACCCATATCGAGTATCTGGAAAAGGCTTTGGGAGGACGGCTTCCCAAGATCATTTCCTGCCGTTACAATCCCGGCGGCGTGTTCACCATGTCAAACGGCATCATGGACAATCCGGGTGATGCAAAGTACGGCATGACCACCGAGCAGATCTTTGAGGCCTATAAGATCCTTAAGGAAAAAGGTGTTGAAAAGTTCGGTATCCACGCATTTTTGGCAAGCAATACCGTAACCAATGAGTATTATCCCAAGCTGGCAGGACAGCTCTTTGAACTGGCAGTCAAGATCAAGGAAGATACCGGCGTCAGCCTTTCCTTCATCAACCTTTCCGGCGGCGTAGGCATTCCCTATACCGAGGATGCTGAGCCTAACGACATTGCTATCATCGGCGATCTGGTAAGACAGCAGTATGAAAAGATCCTGATCCCTGCAGGAATGGGAGATGTAGCCATCTTTACCGAAATGGGACGTTTCATGATGGCACCCTACGGCGGCCTTGTAACCAGAGCTATTCATGAAAAGCACACCCATAAGGAGTACATCGGAGTGGATGCCTGTGCGGTAAACCTTATGCGTCCGGCTATGTACGGCGCTTATCATCACATCACCGTTCTGGGAAAAGAGGATGCTGCTAAGGATCATACCTATGACGTTACCGGATCCCTTTGCGAAAACAACGATAAGTTTGCCATCGATAGACAGCTTCCCGAGATCGAGATGGGAGATTATTTGTTCATCCACGACGCCGGAGCCCACGGATTTGCCATGGGCTACAGCTACAACGGTAAGCTGAAATCCGCTGAGCTTTTGCTGCAGGAAAACGGCGAAGCCAAGCTGATCCGCCGGGCAGAAAATCCCATGGACTATTTTGCAACCCTGGATGTTCTGCCGGTATATGAAAAACTCAGCGCCGAGATGGAAACCGTAAAGCAGATCACCATTGCAGATCTGTAAAAACCTCTGAAACAAAGGAAAAGCCATGAGCAGTGATGATGTCTTGTACAACAGATATCTGAAGGGCGATCGTAGCGCAGGAGATGAACTCATGCTGCGCTATGATAATATGCTCATTGCTTATTTAAACAGCTTTCTGCATAATGTGGAGGATGCTGAAGATCTGATGATCGACTGCTTTACCGTGATCCTGACGGATAAGCCCAGGATCAAAGAGGGCTGCTTTAAGGCCTATCTTTTTAAGGTAGCTCATCATAAGGCCTGCCGGTTTTATAAGCAAAGAGAAAAGCGCCGGGAAGTAACCTTTTCCGCCTTTGAGTTTCAGCAGGACGGCGTCCCGGGAGTTCTCTGGCAGGAAGAAAAACAGATCACTGCCGGGATCGCAAAAGGACTTCAGCCCGAGGACGCAATTTTGATAAAAGAGCGTGATGATGCGCTTTATCAGTGCCTGGCCGGGATCGCGCCCCAGTACAGGGAAGCCCTGTGGCTGGTATATGGCAACGACCTTTCTTATGAGCAGGCCGCCAAAGCCCTTGGCTGTACCAAAAAGAAGATCAATAACCTCATCAACAACGGAAAAAAAGCACTACGCACGCAACTGGAAAAAGAAGGGATCAAAACGGATCATGATTGAGACCATAGAAAATGCCTTTCAGGTTCTCGTATTGATCATATGCTGCATCATTTGCATGCTGCAGGCAATAAAGAGAAGGGACAGATCATTAACCCTGCTC
>JAEEKV010000052.1 GCA_016282595.1 Lachnospiraceae bacterium | reverse complement strand
GCATCCTGGGATCCCCGGCCGCATACTCCTTCAAAATCTCCAGGGAGGAGTCCGTGGATCCGTCATCCACGCAGATGATCTCGATCTCCTGCAGGGTCTGCCCCACAATGCTGTCCATACATTGACGGAGGTGCTTTTCCGCATTATAAACAGGAACAATAACGGAAACCTTGATGGAATTTCCACCGTTCTGCTTTGTATTCAGTTGTTCTTCCTTCTGCTCATTTTGCAGATCTGTAGTTACATCTGACATGTTCTGTTTCTCAGTTTCTGTTTCTCGGTTTTATTTCTCAGTTTCTGTTACTCAGTTTTTAATTTCTCAGTTCCTATTTCTCAGTTTCTATTTTTCAGTTTCTATTTTTCAGTTTCTATTTTTTATTTCTCTGAAGTATGATGCCTCTTCTTAGCTAATCACCATGGCACCGCAGATCTTGTCATGGAAGCCTGCGATGAGCTTGAGGCCCTTTTGGAAGCGCTTCATGGAAACGCCGCCGGAGCACTCTGCCAGAAGGATCAGATCGCACTCCTTCAAAGCCTTCGCCTTTTTCTCATCCTCCATCACTTCGTGATAGGACAGGATCCTGAAACTGCCGTCCTTTGCACCGAGCTTTTCTTCCCAATTCTTTCGGAAGGCTTCCTGCTTTTCCAGACTGTCTGTCAGCATCACAAGCTTTTTTCCCGCCTCTTTGTAGGTTTTGATCAAAAACAAGGCTTCCCCTTCCTCCAAAAGGGTTCCTTTTTTTGTTAGCATACGGTTACTAAATGACCAGAGGCCTTTTCCGCTTTTATGAAGGCCAAGGGTTTGATCAACTGCTACATCACCGATCTGAGGCAGGCCAAAGGCATCCTCAATATGCTTTCCGGAATAGATCACGGGAGTGACATAGAACCAGATTAAAAGGAGCAACAAGCCTCCCAGAATACCGGGTAAAATGCCTGAGGTGGATTTTTTCAAAATGGTCTGTTTGTTTACCACATCCATAGCCACGGGTTCACTCTTGGTAATCTGCTCGCCGAGAGCCAAACCTTCCTGGTTTTTCCACTCCTTATAATATGCCTTTGCACCGTCATCCATGTTTTCCCACTGGGTAGCCAGAGAAACCTCATAATTGTTTACGCGGTTGATGTAGGCTTCCTGAGTATCACGGATCCCTCGCTCTAACTGGGAGTAGGTATAGGACTGCAGCAAACTCATGGAAAGCTGTCCACCCATCTGCTGATTGATGGTAGGCAGGATGGTTTTATTAAAGTATGCTTCGATGGCAGGCTGGAGTTTTGCCGCAGAAGCATCATCCGGTGCGGTTACGGTAACGGTGATGGCTCTTCCGCCGCCGGAGAAAGCAACCAGTTCCTTAAAGTCCTGCTTCTGCCAGCCCTGGCCCTCTGCTTCCAGCTGCTCCTGTAAGAATGCCAGTGCCGCATCCTCTTTCCAAAGCCCAAGCATCCGGTTGGTTGCCTCATCATACCAATAATCTTCAGTTTGTGCGGAGAAAAAATACCGAAGCACAAGGTAGTGCACATCTTCGGGATTGATCTGCATATAGACAGAGGACCCATTGTAGTCCTTCTGCTGCTTGCAAAGGTTTTGATCTGAGGTGTATTTGGTAAGAGCCGCCAGTCCCTTTGCATCCAGGGAGTAGGTGTCGGTCCTGGTCCCTTCCGGATAGTCTTCCCGCAGGGTCTTTTCCATCTTTTTCTCGGTGTTATACTCGACCATGGAAAAAGCAGCCATTCCCACTACCAGGGCCAAAAGGATGATATACCAATGCAACAATAGAAACTGTCCGAATCTCTTATTGCTGACATATTTTCTGTCGTAACTGTATTTCATCTGTTCCTCCGATCAAATCTGTTATTCGATACATGCGAAATGATACATGCATTCAGATATGTATAGTTTTCCGGCTTTGCTGTCTGCCATGCTACTGCATTGCAAGCTGTCCGGTTTTATGATCTCTATTCATCTCATTCCTGCCTGCTGAAGGCTCCTTTTCTTCAAAGAGCAAGCTTCCGAACAACAGGAAAGGATGCCAGGTCAGGGAGATCAGCTGGGGATCAATGAGTCCGTGGATCATAACCCCTGTTGCAGCAATGATGAGCATGATCCTTCTTTTCTTTACAAAACGGTACATGGCGTAGGTGTAAAGCCCCATCATGCTGAGAAGGTAGGCCACACCCAGTTCCAGGCCTTCGTGAAGATAGGAATTATCCACGAAATTGTAGGTCATGCGCAGACCTCTGTTGGCCCCCACCCACTTGATTTTCTGCCCGAAAAGCGTATGGGGCGTTGACATCATCATATCGTGTCCCAGCCTGATTCTGGAGCTTAGGATCTCATCTGCCTTTGCCCAGGTCTCATTGCCTGCGTCAAAGAAGTACTGAGCACCATAGGAAACCAGCAGCAAAAGCACCGGGATCAAAATGATCAATACCTGCATCCTGCTGATTGTATGGTCCATCTTGCAGGCGGAAACCAAAAATGTCAGGATCAACAGCGGAATCGCCAGGTACATATCCGTCTTGGTATCCGTAAAACGAAAGGCCAGATAGTTAGCACCAAGCAACAAAACCAATCCCCACCAGCGCAGTCTTTCGTAGATCGCAATCAATGTCAGCGACAAAAACAGGATCAGATGACTGGCATAGCTGGTAAAGGTAAAGCCCAATCTGTAACGTACCCGGACGCTCTCCCCCTCCTGGATCAGATTCGGAAGATAGCCAAACAGGATGCTCAAAAAGGTGATCGCAAGGACCGCGCCTGTCACCGCCGCAAAGACCTTCAAAAGTCTTCTTTTATCCACGCCCCCTGCCGCGATCAGCCAGGCTACCATTGCCGATGCCATAATGGTTTCGGAAAAATGTGCTGCCAGGATTCCGATCACCATCAGCCCTGCGGCCATCAGGAAGCGGGAGGCTGCAAGCCTTCCTCTGCCCTCCCAAAGATACAAGGCCAGCATGCCGTACCCTAAGTAGGTAAAGTAGAATCTGAAGTCTTTAATGGGGAAAAGACTCCGCCATTCCGTCAGATTCATCAAGCAAAAAAACAGCCAACAGGCATAGCCCGTCAGAAAGATCCACTCGTATGAAGAGAGTTTGCGTTGCTGTTTTTCCATCTGTGCCTCATATTTACCCGATTTGCAGATCCTCACCTGCATCTGACTTGTCACCGCAAATCGAAACGACTTATATCAGATCTGTGTCCGAACCACCTTCGGTTTAAAGCCCCCGTCTTCAAGAGCCTTTATAATACTCTGTTTATGCTCACTGCCGAAGGCTTCCATGGTGATGCGAAGCTCCACTGCGGCGTTTCGGTTGATGGATACGAACTGGTTGTGCTCCAGCTTGATAACATTGCCGTTTTCTGCCGCGATGATGGAGGAAACCTTGGTGAGCATACCCGGCTTATCCGGCAGCAGCACGGAAACGGTAAAGATACGATCTCTGAAGATCAGTCCCTGCTGTACCACGGAGGACATGGTGATCACGTCCATATTTCCGCCGGAAAGGATGCAAACAACCTTCTTTCCCTTCACATTCAGCTTCTTAACGGCAGCCACGGTTAAAAGGCCGCTGTTTTCTACGATCATCTTGTGATTTTCCACCATATCCAGGAAGCACACTACGAGGTCCTCGTCTTCCACGGTAATGATGGCATCCAGGTTCTGACGAAGGTAAGGATAAATCTTTTCACCCGGGGTCTTTACGGCAGTACCGTCGGCAATGGTGTTGACACTTTCCAGAGTGGTAACCCCGCCTGCTTCAAAGGAAGCCTGAAGGCAGTTAGCCCCGGCAGGCTCTACGCCGATAACCTTGATCTTGGGATTTAAGAGTTTTGCCAAGGTGGAAACGCCTGTTGCCAGTCCGCCGCCACCGATGGGCACCAGAATATAGTCAACCAGGGGAAGCTCCTTGATGATCTCCATAGCGATGGAGCCCTGTCCCGTAGCCACTGCAAGATCGTCAAAGGGATGGATAAAGGTGTAGCCCTTCTCTTTTGCCAGTTCCAGTGCTTTTTCGCAGGACTCGTCATAAACATCCCCGTAAAGCAGCACCTCTGCGCCGTAGCTCTTGGTGCGATTTACTTTAATGAGAGGCGTTGTGGTGGGCATGACAATGACAGCCTTGCAGCCGTATTTCTTTGCCGCGTAGGCCACGCCCTGGGCATGATTGCCTGCAGAAGCGGTGATGATCCCCCGCTTTCTCTCCTCCTCGGTCAGGGTACTCATCTTGTAGTAAGCGCCTCTAACCTTGTAGGCTCCGGTAAACTGCATGTTTTCCGGCTTCAGATAAACCTTGTTGTCGGTTACCTCGCTCAGATAAGCGCTGTAGATCAGCTCTGTAGGAAGGGTTACCTCCCTGACCTTATCCGATGCTTCTTCAAATTTATCCAGCGTCAGCATCACCTCATCCGGGTTGATGGCCGGCGCTTCTTTTTTCTTTGCCATGTTCTCATCCTCACACTCTTTTTATTTGTGATCCAAGTGATCACTCTTTCTGCAGCCTGAAATTCAACGCTCTGCAGGTATGGTCTGTTTGCAGCGGCCCCCTGCACTCTTCTCTCTAAGACTCTTCGGTATCCTCCGGGCGGGTCTCGAAGATTGCCTTTACGAATGCATCCGCGTCAAACTTCTGCATATCCTCGATCTTCTCGCCTACACCGATGTACTTCACGGGAATGCCAAGCTCCGACTGGATTGCTACGGCAATACCACCCTTGGCGGTTCCATCCATCTTTGTCAAAATGATACCGGAAAGGTCCGTTACCTGGGCAAACTCTCTTGCCTGGTTCAGTGCATTTTGTCCTGTGGAAGCATCCAGCACTACCAGATTTTCACGATGTGCATCCGGGAATTCCCTGTCAATGATACGGTTGATCTTCTTCAGCTCTTCCATCAGGTTCTTCTTGTTGTGAAGACGCCCTGCAGTATCACAAAGAAGCACGTCGCAGTTTCTGGCCTTTGCCGCACTTACCGCATCAAAGACTACGCTGGCAGGATCCGCTCCCTCTGCTCCGGTGATAATGTCCACCCCTGCTCTGTGTGCCCATTCTTCCAGCTGCTCGGTAGCTGCCGCACGGAAGGTGTCCGCCGCAGCCATGAGTACTTTACGATTCTGGCTCTTAAGCTTGGAGGCCAGCTTACCGATGCTGGTGGTTTTTCCTACGCCGTTTACGCCGATAACCAGCACAACGGATTTCTCAGTCTCAAAGGCATAAGCCGCAGGCTCGGTCTGCATCTGTGCACGGATCTGCTCGATGAGAATGTCTCTGCACTGGGCCGGCTCCTTGATTCTTCTCTCCTTTACGGTTTCCTGCAATCCCTCGATGATCTCCTCCGTGGCATGGACGCCGATATCCGCCATGATCAGAAGCTCCTCAAGCTCCTCGTAGAAATCGTCATCAATGGCTGATGCCGAAGAAAAAACCGCATCTAGGGAGCTGACAAAGCTGTTCCTGGTCTTGGCAAGCCCGTCCTTTAGCCTCTCAAACAATCCGCTGCTTGCAGCCTTGGAGGCCTGCAGGGCTCTTTCCTCTTCCTCGGCCTTTCTTCTTTCCTCTTCTTCCCGCTCTTTATCTCTTTGTTCCTTACTGATACGCTCCTCCTCCTGCGCCGCCCGGATCTCCTCGGCCGTAGGCTCGTAGGCGATCCCCTTCATCATGGCTACGGCTTCCGCAGCCGTGCGGGGCGCATGGGGCGCCTGGGGCGTATTCTTCATTTCGTCACTCATGGTATCTTCCTTCCGAATTGTTTTCTGTCTCCATTTATGATGTCTTACGACATCTTTCGGGTAATCCTCCTGTATATAGGATCATTCTCTCCGGTTCCTGCTCCGAGCCCCCTTGCGTCTTAGGCCTTGGTCGCCTTTTTCTGGGACTCAGCTTCCATCTCATCCAGCTGCTTGGAAATGAGATCCACGGAAACCAGCGCGGAAATACCCTTTTCCTGCATGGTGATACCATACAATCTGTCGGCACGCTCCATGGTACCTCTTCTGTGGGTGATGACGATGAACTGGGTATGCTTGGTCAGCTTATGCAGATACCCGGCAAATCGTACCACGTTGGAATCGTCCAGGGCAGCCTCGATCTCGTCCAAAAGACAGAAGGGTGAAGGCTTTAGGTTCTGGATGGCAAACAGCAGCGCAATGGCTGTCAGGGCCTTCTCTCCACCGGAAAGCTGCATCATGTTTTGGAGCTTCTTTCCGGGAGGCTGCGCCGTGATCCGGATGCCTGCTTCCAAAACATCCTCTTCTTCCTGGAGCTCCAGGGTACCGTTTCCGCCACCGAACATCTCCTTGAAGACCTTGTTAAACTCTGTATTGATCTGTGCAAACTTCTCCGTAAACTGGACACGCATATTTTCATCCAGTTCTTCGATCATGGCCCGGAGTTTTTCCTCTGCCTCTACCAGATCGTCATGCTGGTTGGACAGGAAGGTGTAGCGCTCCATGAGCTCTCTGTATTCCTCAATGGCGTTGACATTGACGGTTCCAAGGGCTTTGAGTTCATCCTTCAGAGAGGTGATCTGCTTCTTCATGCCGTTCAGATCCGTCATCTCCTCATCCTTCAACTGCTCTGCATCGGACAGGGTGATCTCATACTCCTCCCACATGTATGTAATGCTCTTGTCAATGGACTCCTGCATCCGCTCCTTCTGGGCGCCGAGGCGATAGACCTCTTTATCCAGGGAGGTGATGCGGTCACTGAGCTGTTCACGCTCGTTAAAGAAGTTCTTTTGCTTCTCCTGGAGACTGACCTTCTTTTGCTGGTACTCCTCCAGCTTTTCCTTGTCCTCATCCTGAGCGCTGTAGGAGGCCTCGATGGTCTCCGTCAGTTTCTTGATGTCTTCCTTCTTTTGCTCCGTATCGCTCTTGGAGCTTTCCAGGGTTTCAATGATCTCATTGAGCTCGCCCTTTACCCGCTCTAAGTCTTCATCGATGCGGTTTACGTTTTGCTGCATGAACTCCTGCTTTTGCAGGCTCATTTCTGCTTCCGTATGAAGGCGGGCTACCTTGTCTGTAGCTTCGCTTTCCTGCTCAGCCAGCTTGTCCAAAAGGATCTGCTTTTCTTCGATCTCTTTTTCCCGCTCTTTTTCCTGCTTCTCGGATTCGGAAAGCCGCTCCTTGGCCTGCTTTCTCTGCTCTTCAATCTCGGTAAGGCTTTCCTCTAAGGAAGCAACCTCTTCCTTTAACTGTTCCAGACCCATGCCGGCTTTTTCCATCTTTTCCTCGGCAGCCATAACACTGAGTCTTGCGGTATTTTGCTCGATGAATTTCTTCTGAATTTCTTCCCGCTTTTCTTCGATCTGACGACGGATGGATCTTCTTTCCTCCTTAGCGGATTCGATCTCATTGAGGAGCTTGTCGATCTCCTTCAGATGGGCCTTTACGCCCTCCTCCAGTTCGGTCATTTCCCTGCGTCTTGCAAGGAGGTTTCCGGAATGCTTGAAAGCACCACCGCTGACGGCTCCGCCGGGTACCAAAAGTTCACCCTCCAGGGTAACAAGCCTTACGCCGTAATCATATTTTCTGGCGATCTTAAAGGCCTGATCTGCCGTCTCAACTACAACGATACGGCCAAGCAGGGTCTTTGCCACGTTAATATACTTTTTATCAATGGTTACCAGATCGCAGGCAAGGCCGATGGCGCCCTTTTCATCCAGTACCTCCGGGGTCTTGAATTCCTGCGGCTTGGTAATGGCATCCAGCGGCAAAAAGGTGGCACGTCCGGCTCTCTCTCTTTTCAGCAGCTCGATCATATCCTTGGCACAGCGCTCATCCTCGGTGACGATGTTCTGGATGTTACCACCCAGAGCGATCTCAATGGCGGTCTCATACTTTTTCTCCACCTTGATGATGTCTGCTACAACGCCGATGATGCCCTTGTCTTCTTCCTTTTTCTCCATCACCCGGCGAATGCTGTTTCCGTAGCCCTCATAGCGCTCGGAAATGCCGTTGATGGCATCCAGTTTGGATTTTTCCTTATGATATAAAACCTGGGTATCACGAAGCAGCTGATCCTTCTCGGATAAAACCTCTGTCAGCTCGGAGTTTTTCTCCTCAAGCTTGGACTGCTCCTGATTCAGTTCCGTGATCTGTTTGTTGATGGCCTGGAAGTTTTCCCGCAGGGTTTCGATCTCGGACTGGTGCTGCTCCTCATCACTTCTGGCACGAAGGAGCTGGCCGGAAAGCTCGCTCTTTCGAATGGCCTGCTGTTCCTTCTGGGATTCCAGTCTGGCGATCTCGGATTTGATCTGCCCCCGCTCATTCAGACCGTCGATGATCTTCTGCTTGTGATCCTCAATCTGCTCAGTCAGATCATCCATCTGCTCCTGGAGCTTCACTGCCTGGGATCTGGCGGCCTCCAGAGTCTTATTCATAGCCTCCATTTCCAGATCGTAGGCCTTTTTCTCTTCTAAGAGCTTGTCCTTTTCCGCCTGCTTTTCGGCGATCTGCTCCTGAATGGTCTTCTCACGATTGACGAAGTGCTCCTGGTTATCTCCGGCTGCACGGATCTGCTCCTTTAACACGCCGATCTGCAGCTCCAGCTTGCCACGGATCTCGGAGGTATTGGTGATCTTGGACTGTCCCTCCTCGATCATCTGCTCCAGACGCTCGATCTGTCCCTGGATCCTTTCATATTCCTCACGGATCTTGCTGAACTCTTCGTTAGCCTTTGCTAACTCTTCCGAGGTATTGTCAAACTTCTCAGAGGTCTCCCCCAGGGTATGTACCAGCTTTTCATTTTCCAGAAGGAAAACGTTCACATCCAGATTTTTCAAAGCCTCTTTCTTACGAAGGTACAGCTTCGCCTGATCGGACTGCTTTTCCAGAGGGTCCTTACGGCCTTCGATCTCTGCCAGAATGTCGTTAACACGCAGAAGGTTCTGTTTTTCATGCTCCAGACGCTTTACGGCGTCATTTTTACGGCGCTTAAACTTTACGATACCTGCCGCTTCATCAAAGAGCTCACGGCGCTCCTCCGGCTTACCGGAAAGGATCTTGTCAATCTGGCCCTGTCCGATGATGGAGTAACCCTCTTTACCGATACCCGTATCGTAAAAGAGCTCGTTGACATCCTTCAATCTGCAGACGGTACCGTTTAAGAGATACTCACTCTCACCGGAGCGGTAAAGTCTTCTGGCTACCACAACCTCGTCATAATCGATAGCCAGAGAATGATCGCTGTTATCCAGCGTAATTGCCACGTATGCATAGCCTAAAGGTTTTCTGTTCTGGGTTCCGGCAAAGATGACATCCTGCATGCTAGCGCCACGCAGCTGCTTGACGGACTGCTCACCGAGCACCCATCTGACCGCATCGGCTACATTGGATTTACCGGACCCGTTAGGTCCTACGATTCCCGTGATACCATTGTGAAACTCAAACAAAATCTTATTGGCAAACGATTTAAAACCGTGTACCTCAATACTTTTTAAATACATCTTTCTTCCATCCGTTACTTCATTTCTCTATTGGTAAAGCGCTTCCAGCGCTTTTTTTGCCGCCTCCTGCTGGGCCGCCTTTTTGGAATGCCCATCGCCGCAGCTGATCCTTTTCCCATCTACCCAAAGCTCTACCGAAAAGCTCTTATCGTGCTCGGGTCCCTGCTCAGATACCAGACGGTATTCCGGACTTCCCATTTCATGGGCCATCAGATACTCCTGGAGCTTTGTCTTGGCATCATAAAAAAGCTGCTTTTTATCCAGGTCATTGAGCACATACCGAAGGATAAACCGCTTTGCCGGCTCAATGCCGCCATCCAAATAGATGGATCCGATGATGGCCTCCACCACATCCGACAAAATGGACTCTCTGTGGCGTCCGCCGGAATTTTCCTCGCCCTTTCCAAACCGGATATACTCACCAAGGTTCAGATCTCTTGCGGTGATGGCAAGGGCCTGCTCGCAGACCGCCGAGGCCCGCATCGTGGTAAGCCTTCCCTCCGGTTCATCGGGACAGGTATGGTAAAAAAAGTCGCTGCTGACCATCTCTAAAACGGCATCCCCCAAAAACTCCAGCCTTTCATAGCTACCAAGCTTGTTGATCCGAAGCTCATTGGCATAGGAGGTATGGGTCAGGGCCTGTATGAGCAGCTTTTCATCCCGGTAGGTATATCCTATGGAACCTTTCAGCTCCGTCAGATCCAAACGATTCATAGTGCTCTCAATCCTCTTTGATAAACTCGGCCAGCAGATCATAGGCATCCTGCAGGGTTACCAGATTCTGCACCTTATCCTCCGGCAGCTCTACATCTGCACGATCCTGGATCTCCAGAAGGATCTGGTAGGCATCCAGGGAGTCGGCGCCCAGATCCCCCTCAAAGGAGGTCTCCGGATCCAGCTCACTTTCATCGCACTGCAATACATCTATGATCGCACCTGTTAACAATTTCCAAATGTCTTCTCTCATGATCTATGCCTCATTTAAGGAAATCCGCTCTTTAATCTTGTCGTTGATCCCCTGCTCGTTAAACTGCGCACACTGCATAATGGAATTGCAGATCTCCACGCTCTTGCTGTTTCCGTGGGTCTTCACTACCAGGCCCTTAAGCCCCAACATGGGCGCTCCGCCGTAGCGGTCCATGGAAAAATCCTTCAGGGTATTTTTCAGCGCGGGTTTTACCAAAAGTGCACCGATCTTGCTGCGAAGGCTGCTCAGCATTCCCGCTTTTACCTTATCAAGAAGAGTCAAAGCCACGCCTTCATACATCTTCAGGATCACATTGCCGGTAAAGGCCTCGCAGACAACCACATCTACTGCGCCGCGGGGAATATCCCTGGCTTCCACGCTGCCCACAAAATTGATATCCGGACATGCTTTTAAAAGGGGAAAGGTCTCCTTTACCAAAGCATTCCCCTTTTCCTCTTCCGCTCCGATATTGACGATGCCCACCGTCGGGTTGGGCACCTTCATAACGCTTTCCATATAGATGCTGCCCATTCTGGCGAACTGTACCAGCATAGACGGTCTGGCATCCACATTGGCACCGCAGTCAATGAGAAGAGAACAGCCTCTTTCATTATCTGTGGGGATCAGGGGTGCAAGGGGCGGTCTTTCGATGCCTTTAAGCCTTCCCACCAGGATCTGTCCGCCTACCAGGACCGCTCCGGTACTGCCTGCGGAAACAAAGGCGTCCGCCTCTCCTTTTCTGATCATGCTCATACCTTTTACAATGGATGAGTCCTTCTTTTTCTGGATTGCTCTGACCGGTGGCTCAGCCATCTCGATCATCTCACTGCAATGGCGAATCTCCACCCGGCTCTCATCATAGGTATATTTCGCCAGTTCAGCCTTGATGGCTGCTTCATCTCCCAACAGATACAGAAACAGATCGCTGCTCTTTTCCAGAGCTTCGACCCCGCCCTTAACCACCTCAAGGGGAGCGTAATCACCGCCCATGGCGTCAAGGACCACTCTTGTCTGCGTTGCCATTTCCATTCCTCCGATTTCTGTCAAAACTACATAAAAACGCTAACTTATACTATACTAAAAAAACGCAAAAAAAGAAAGCAGACAGGGCATACTATTCCCCCCGTATTGGCTTGCCGTAAAAGAGGAAAAGCCCAGTGCATCGCACCGGGCCCGGATTTCATTTCGAATTACTCCTCAGTGGAGATGATCTCCTTCTTGTTGTAGCTTCCGCAGCTCTTGCATACTCTGTGAGGCATCATCAGCGCGCCGCACTTAGAGCACTTTACCAAAGTGGGAGCACTCATTTTCCAGTTTGCTCTTCTCTGATCTCTTCTTCCCTTGGAAGATTTGTTCTTAGGACAGATGGACATATCTTACACCTCCTTGTTAAAACCGCGCTTGCAGTCCTTATTCTTCATGTTTATATACTATGGAGTTATCTGCTATTTTTGACTCTTTGCAAATATCTCACCGATAGCCGCCATTCTGGGATCCGGTACAAACTGATCACAACCGCAATCGCCTTCGTTCAGATCCTTGCCGCAGACCTTGCAGATTCCCTTACAATCCTCTTTACAAAGGATCTTGGTGGGAAAATTCTCCGCCGCAGCTTCCTCGATCATCTCATCGGTATCGACCTCGTAGCCTTCCAGAAATCCGGGATTTTCAGGATCCCCGGCATTTTTCGCCATCTGATCGGTGATGATCTCTTCTGTATCAATGGGAATCTCTATGTCGCAATCCTTCAGGCATCTGTCGCACTGGGCTTTGCAGTGCAGTGTGCCGCTTCCTTTAATGAGGATCTCACCTTTTTTCAGGTTCTGAATGGTAAGCTCCATTTGGAAGGGCTCAGATAATGCTGTCGGGGTAGGCCAAAGATCGAGGGTTTCCTTTTCATAGGAGACGGTCATCGTCTTTTGTTTGCCTTCCGATTCCAGGTATTCCGTCAGATTGAGTTGCATAGTCTGCTCCTATTCACACAAAGGACATTATACAGAGGGGCGGCGCGTTTGTCAAGACCGGAATTTATCGCTCATCTAAGGTACCTACTTCACCGTGATCCTGCAGGATGCACAGATTCCGTTCTGGGCGTAGGCATAGATCGTGCAGGTGCCCTTGCTCTTTGCCTTTACTTTGATGGCGTTGCCCTTTCCGATCACTTCAGCGATGGCCGGATCGCTGCTTTCCCAGGCGATGGCGCGGTGCAGACTCACCTTCCGTTTGGCCTTCAGCGCTGCCTTCAGTTTTTTGGTCTTGCCAACCTGCAGGCTCAGTT
>JAEEKV010000051.1 GCA_016282595.1 Lachnospiraceae bacterium | reverse complement strand
GGTTCTGAAGGTGGAATACCCCTGCAGGCGGGATCCCCGCATAAACCTAGCACCCAGGACACAGTCATGTTTGGTATGAATGCCCTTTTTCAGCATGGGCAGAAAATCGTGAATATTGCCCTGTTCATCGCCGTGAAGCATACAAACATGGGTAAATCCGTGATCGATGGCATACTGAAAGGCCATCTTCTGAGAGCCACCCAAACCGTAGTTTTCATCATTTCTCACCAGGGAAATCTTATCGCAGGGATGCTCTGACAGATACTCCAAAACCGCGTGCTCTGTCTGATCCGTGCTTCGGTTGTTCACCACCAGGATCTCCTCAAAATAGGGCAGTACCTCCTCATCCAGCTGAGCAAGCACTCTGACGATCTGCTTCTCGCAGTTATAAGCCGGAATAAATAACAGGATCTTCTCCTTTGTCATACGCCTTCCCCTTCCTTTGCATTGTCCGGATCCTTCTTTTCCAGAAAGATCTTACGGGTGATAAAATTATAAACCATCACAATACCGGTCGCAACCATTTTGGCCCCTGCGGTTACAAGCCCCGCCGACAGGTGCTCCTTCATCCATGCCCATCCCTCGTAGATCACATCGATGGAAACCTTGATAATGAGCTCATTAAGGGCAAGGCCAATAAGACTTAAGATCACAAAGATAATAAACTCTCTCCGTTTGTCCATATCGTCTCTTCGCTGAAAGACGAATTTCATGGACAGGATATAGTTGATGATCACGGAGATGGTAAAGCCCCAGAAGGCTCCGATAAGGGCTGCTGTGGTGGTGCTCATGCCTACCTTTCTGAGAATGGCAGCTACCACCAGGGTGATGAGAAAGTCGATGCAAAAGCACACAACACCCACCACGCCGAATTTCAAAATCTGTTCCAGTAACTTTTTCATAATCCTTTTCTCACTTCCAGTTCACTGTGAAATCCGAATGATCCAGGGAAAAGTTCGGGTTGTAGTAGGGATCTCCGGCGGCCAGCTCTTTTTCCCACTTCAGCTTGAAGCGGTCAGATTCCTGCTGATACCGAATGGCGTTGGAATCCGCCTTATCCGTACCTCTGGACTTGGATTCAAAGTGATAGAGCTCCGCAAAGGGGGTAAAGATGTTCAAAAGTCCCATCTGTCGAAGTTTCAAACAAAAATCAACATCATTGAGGGCCACGGCAAATTCCTCATCCAGGCCTCCCAGCTCTTCATACAAAGAGCGCCTTACCATCATGCAGGCTCCGGTGATGGCCGTAACATCCTGGGCATAGCAAAGCTTACCCATATAGCCTACGTTGGCCTCCGGAACCCGGTAATGGGTATGTCCCGCCGTCCTGTGGGCTCCCAGACCAATGACGATGCCGGCATGCTGGATGGTCTTATCCTCGTAGTAGAGCTTCGCCCCTACGGCACCCACGTCCTTTCGAAGGGCATACATAAGCATCTCTTCCATCCAGTTGGGGGTAATGACCTTGGTATCGTTATTCAAAAGCAAAACAAACTCGCCGTCTGCCTGCTGCTCTCCGAAGTTGTTGATCTTGGAATAGTTAAAGGGTCCTTCATAGGTGACGATCTTTACATTGGGATGCTGACCGATCTCCTCATAATAGGACTTGATCTCCGCCGTCTCGGAATTGTTCTCCACAATGATGATCTCGTAGTTGTCATAGGTAGAGATCTCAATGATGGATTCCACGCACCGGGAAAGATCCTCCAAATGGTCCTTGTTGGGAATGATGATGCTGACCTTAGGCCGCTCTGTCAGGGCGTAGCGGATCCGAAAGATGGTGGCAAAGGCCCTGGTACTTTCAATCTCAAAATTCTCATAGCCGTGGCGTCGCAAATGGTCTGCTATGGCCCCCTTGGCCGCATCCACCGCATAGGTCTTGGCCTCGATACCGGAGGCTACGGAATTCTTGTGAGAGCGCCAGTAGTAAAGCATCTTCGGCACATGGACGATATGCTCCGCCTTATCCGTCAGACGCAGGATCATATCGTGATCCTGGCTGCCGTCAAACTGACTGCGGAACAGCTCCTCTCCCTCCAGCAGCTTCTTTTGGAAGGCACTGAAATGGCAGATATAGTTGTTGGCTCTCAGATTGTCCGGAGCAAAGTCCGGCTTAAAGTGCATGGTGATCATGTGATCGATGTTGTCCCCTTTAAAGGTGGCCTCATCGCAGTACAGATAATCCGCATCCTGCTCACAGATGGCCTTCATGTATTCATACAACACCGAAGGATGCAAAATATCATCATGGTCAAAGAGGGCAATGTAGTTCCCCGTTGCCAGCTTCAGACAGGCATTGGTATTTCCCGAAATGCCCTCGTTTTTCTCCAGCTTCTGATAGCAGATCCTGGAATCCTCTGCTGCCAGCTTTTTGCAATACTCTCCCACATAGGCGTGCTCCCCATCAGATCCATCTGCCAGGCAAAGCTGCCAGCCGCTATAAGTCTGGGCTCTGACTGAGCCGATCATATCCTCCAAAAAGTTCTGGGGGGTGTTGTAAAGGGGCACCAGAATGCTGAAGGTCACCTCTTTGTCAAACACGGTCTCCTGCTGCTCTTTTCGCTGCTGGGCAGTGGGAAAGCTTCCCTTTCCGTGGATCTTGATCGAGCGTTTTTCCCTGTATTTATTTAACAGTTTATGAGCGATCCCCTTGGGATTGCCGTGGGCCATAACTCTTGCCTTGGTAGCCAAAAAGAAATTGATCACCACGCGAAAAGGCTTTGCCAGCTTCCAAAAGATCGAGCCTTTGATCTTTTGCAGCTTTCTCTCCAGATCCTCCACCTGTCTCTGGCTGTCTGCCAGGCGATAGGCCAGGGTCTCGTTTTTCGCCTTTTCCCGCTCATAGAGGTCCTTATAGTATTCCTCAAGGTTTTCCTGCTTTTCCTGCTCCATAGATATCCTTCATCCGTTTTTATTTTTCTTTCTTCAGCGCACGCAAGGGCTTGGTGAGCTTCCAGCTGGTGGAAGACTTCAGAGCCTCAAGCTGCTTATCCCTGTTCTCTGCCAGGAACTTGAAATCGTTAATGGCAGCGCTGATCTCCGTATAAGCGTCCTTGGAAACCGGGATCTCCTCTAAGGAAAGCATCAGGTAGCTGGCCTGATTGGTGGAAACATCCACCGAGATCTTGGGCTCCGGATTTTCAAAGCTATAGACACAACCTGCCATCTGATCGCCGTTTACCAAAAACTCCTGCTCCCGGCTTCTGCCGCCGGATACGGACAAAATACCGATCCGAAGGAGTCTCACGGAAGGGAGGATCAGGATCATCTCTCCGTTTTCCGTTACGGGAATCTTGTAGTGATATACTTCCTCTCTTCTCTTTCCATCCACCAGATCGCTTCTGTCCATGGGGATGGAGGAGATCACTTCCTCATGCTGGGAAGGATAGCGCACCGTAATGGCATGTCCCGTAGATCCCATCAAAAGGGATTGCAGCTGCCAACGGCGGATCAGGGGTTTTCCGAACATTTCGTATTCGTTGCGAAGCACCATGGCGGACTGCTGTACATATTCCTGGAAATGGGTTTCCATGATCAGGAAAAACTGCTTTACAGACTCCGTGATGCCTGCCTGGCGGTACAGATTCTCAAACTCCGGATGCTTATACTGCAGCCTGTGTTTGCCCTCTAAGAAGTAGTACAGGAAACGGAATACCACATAATCCACAGGCACCGCACAGGAGAAGGTCCACTCATAATCAATGAGGATTGCCTTGTCATCCGTCAGCAGAATATTCTGGGGGATCATATCGATATCCGTCACCGGAAGGGACATTACCGGAATTTCATTGCCTGCTTCATCCAGACAGCGGATCTTGTCCTCGGAGATATCACCGAACCATCTTCTGAACTCATAGCTGGATTCAAAGGGCACAAGGGTGGGAAGGGACCGAAGCCTGCTGACAAAATTCAGCATCAGCTTGGCCGCTGCCGACGCTTCTCCGTTTGCCACCATGAGATCCAGTCTGCTCTCCAGACTTTCCCCCTCCACATAGGCAAACTGGGCAATGGCCGCAGCTTCATCCATGGCCGTTATAGTATTCAGCGCAATGGGCTGACCGATCACCGAAAGCCCTGCGATAGCACTCTCTAACTTCTTTGCCAGATCTCCCAGATCCAAAATGTGCTGGTTGGCCATATAAGTAAAGGCCCCCTTTGTCACACGATCCTTATAGACATCGGTACGGATCTGCATCTCCTGGCGTCTTTCATTGGAAAACCGGGTATAATCCGGCAGCAGCCCCAAAGACTGCTCTCCATCCATAGTCAGCACCAGCATATAGGCGTGAGCAAAGAAGGGATACTGTCCCGTCTGCAGCAAATGATCCACTGCCTCCCGCTCATCAAAAAGCTCCAAAGCGGCATCCTGGAAGTTGTACCGATTATCATCGCACTCTCCGATCTGCGGAAGATGGTCATCGGAAAAAAGAGCCACGGGAAATTCTACGGTAGGATAGGGATAAAACCACTTGCCCTCCAACTGAGAATATTCGCTGCCTTCCATACGGATCTCTTCCAGCATGGTCATCATGCGGATCTTGGAAAGCTGTGCGCTGTCTCCCTGGGCGATGCCGAAGTCACCGTTACAAATGGCGTGTACACCGTAAGGGTTATTCCAATACAGTGCCAGCATTCCTCCAACAGGAAGCTCTCCCAGCCATTTTTTGACAGCATCCTTGGTAGGCATGGCCTGCAGGTTCTTATAGGTCCCCCGCAGCTTGATCCCTTCAAAGAATTGTTCCAGATTGCCCAATCTTTCTGTTTTCATATGCTAAAATCCCTTCTCCACTGTGATCCTGGTATTCATATCGTAAAATCCGACGGTATTCTTGTCGGAGATCACGGAAATACTCACCAGATCGTATAACCTGTGATACACTACAAATTCATCCCCTTGATACCCCGTACACCCCAATGAGATCAGGTAATCGCCTCCCTGCAGATCCAGATTCTGCGAGTAGGTGACGATGCGCTGCTCTCCTTTTTTGCAAAGTCCCGTTTCCACCCGTTCATACATGGTATTGGTCCCCGTAATATCCGTCCCCTTGGGATCCTTAATGGTAAAGGTAAAAATGGGATCCTTTACATCCTCGTGGAATACAAGACGAACCTTCACAGAAAAAGGCTGTCCCTTTTGCAGCATATTGCCGAAGTTTCCGTACTGATCCACAATGGCAAAATCCACGATCTCCGCCTGCCTCTGGCCATAATCGATGACCTGCTCGTTGATGGTAAAATGGCTCCTCCAGCTGTCCGGTGCCCCCTCGGTAGTAGTCAGCGTACTTTTCTCCGACACGTTCTCCAACGTCTCTGTATCCAGCTGCCCCACCATGAGCTTTTTATACATGTTGATCATGTCCTTGGGGTTGCCTTCGGAAAGCTTTACGCCCTTGTTCAGAAGGATTACCCTGTCGCAGTATTTGGCGATGGAAGACAGATCATGGCTGACAAACAGAATGGTCTTGCCCTGCTGTTTAAACTCCTCAAACTTGTGGAAGCACTTCATCTGGAAAAACACATCTCCCACGGAAAGAGCTTCATCCACGATCAGTATTTCCGGATCGATGTTGATAGCCACCGCAAAGGCCAATCTTACAAACATACCGGAGGAGTAGGTCTTCACAGGCTGGGTGGCAAAATCCCCGATATCCGCAAACTCTAGAATCTCAGGCAGTCTTTTATCGATCTCCTCTTCGGAAAAGCCCATCATGGTACCGTTCAGATAGACGTTCTCGATGCCCGTATATTCCATGTTAAAGCCTGCCCCCAGCTCCAGAAGAGCCGAAATCCTGCCATCCACAAAGAGCTCCCCGCTGGTCTTTGCCAGTACGCCGGTGATGATCTTCAGGATCGTGGATTTCCCGGATCCGTTGGTCCCGATGATGCCGATGCTCTCCCCCTTGTGAATGGAAAAGCTCACATTGGACAGGGCGTGATGCTCTCTGGATCGGGGATGCCTGGTAAGCCCCAGGGATTCCCGCAGGCGGTCCGAGGGCTTATCGTACAGGCGATAGGTTTTACATAGGTCCCGAACGTCAATGACGATGGGGGACGTGGTATTCTCTGACATGTTTTATTCCTTGTGTATTTCACTTTAAGTAATTGTCGATGGCTTCGGCATATCGTATCCGACGCTTACAATACATCCGAAAAATGCGGCCGCAGCCTCTCGAACACCCAGGATCCGAAGGCAAACAGCGCTGCCGTCACAGCCCAGAAATAGAGGGTCATCTTCCAGTTCATGAAAAACCACTCTCCGCCGAAAAGCGCCTCCCTGTAGCCCATAACCACATAGTACAGCGGATTAAGCTTAAAGAGAATCTGCAAAAGGGGATGGTTTTCCAAATTGGAGATGGACCACATGATGGGCGTTGCCCACATACCGATCTGCAGGGCAATGGCCACGATCTGCGCCAGATCTCTGAAGAAGATCACAACGGAGCAGAAGGTATAGCTGATGGCAAGCACCAGCGCCATCATGCAAAAGCTGTAATAAAACAGCTGGATGTTATACAGATGGATTCCAAAGCCGTAGCAGATATAGATCAGATACAACACCCCGATAAAGAAGGTGTGAATAAAGCAGGCGGCCACCACCTTGACTGCCGGAAGAATGCTGATCTTAAAGACCACCTTTTTCACCAGATAATGATACTCGATCAGGGCATTGGTGGAATGGGTCACCGCCTCCGAAAAGTAAAACCAGGGAACGAGACCGCTGGTCAGATAGACCACAAAGGGGACCTCCACGCCGGACGCAAACATCTCAGCCTTGGCGGAAAAGCCCTTTTCGAACACAAGCCAATATACCAGCACGGTGATGACCGGCTGGACAAAGGCCCATATGATCCCGAGATAAGATCCCGCATATCTGGTTTTAAAATCGTTCTTTGCCAGCTTCCAGATCAGCCTTCGATTCTCCCAAAGCTGCGGCAAAAGAGCTGTCTTTTTTTCCGTTTCCAATTCTGTTACCTGTTCTTTTTTTCTTTATACGTAACGATTCAGAACCGCATTCGCAAATCTGCCTGGTTCTGAATCTTTTCCATTATACACGAAAACAGGGGGTGTTTTCAATATATCTTCACGGCCTTATTTTCCGAGAAGGTGATGATCTTTGCCCCCATGCCCTCCATCAGCGCTCTATAGTGAGGCGTGGTGTAATAGCTTGTCTCCCCGGTCTCCTTGTCCCTGTTTTCCATGAGCCAGTCCGGCGCGTCAAAAATAGCCGCCTTGGGGCCTACTGCCTCATAGAAGGTATCCGGCAGCTGGCAGTTTCCGTGATGGGCCATCTGGACAAAGGTGCTTTTGACATCCTCAGGATAATCCGAAAGGATCTGCTCTGCTATGAGACGTCCCATCTTAGAGCCCTGACCGACCAGATCATCCGTAATCCCCTCCTTTTCGCGAAGGGCCGCGCTGTTATCCGCAACATCTCCCAAAAACAGGATGCTGGTCTTTGCCCCGGAGAGCTTAAAGACCATGGAACCGTCATTTAAGATGTTATCGGAATTTGCCACCACCTCGGGATTGCAGGTATGCAGCACCTTCATGGTAAGGCCGCAGATCGAAAGCTCCTGTCC
>JAEEKV010000050.1 GCA_016282595.1 Lachnospiraceae bacterium | reverse complement strand
GTCTGTCCATTGAATTCGATCTTGCACCAGCCGTCGCCCTGTGCCTGGAGGAGCTTGAAGTGCTCGCCCTGGTAAGCAACGCCGATCTTCTCGGAATCCTGGGATGCGGACTTACGAACGTTAACGGACTCTTTTGCCGTAACGGTGCTCTTTCCTTCGAGGTCTGCAGCTGTGGTTGCAGGTGCTGCCTCAGTCTGGGTAGCAGTCTCGCCACCTTCGCCGTTGTCTGCGGAAGCCTCGCCGCCATCATCTGCTGCGGGAGCCTCATCTACTTTCAGGAACTCACTCTTTACAAAGGCTTCGCTGCCGTTGTAGCTGACGCGGCTCCAGCCGTTCTCCAGCTCTTCGTAGCGGGTTACCTTCTCACCCTGCTGCAGCTTGCCGATCTTTTCGCCGTTCTCACTGTCAGAGCTTCTGACATTGACGGTCTCAATAGCAGTACAGATCTGCTCTGTAGGAGCTGCTGCTGCGGCATCTACTCCTTCGCCGCCGGACTCAGCTGCCTGCTCGGCTGCCATCTGCTCGCTGACTTTCTGCTCTACATTGGAAGAATATACTTCCATGAAGCTCTTGAGTGCATTGCTCTCTTCAATCGCCTCGGAGTATCTGGTGTTAACCGTCTCCAGAAGCTCTTTTACATCATCATGGGCTACAACTGCCTTCAGGTAATCCTCAACTCTCGGATCGATATCTCCGCCGTTGATGCAAAGGCTGCCGTCCGCCTTGGGCATAATGTAATAGGTAGTCATACCCGGAGCCATACGATCAATGTTCTTGAACTTAATCTCATAATAAATGATGGCTACGTAGGTATTGGGAAGGGGACCGTTCTTGGTATAAACCTTGATGTTGTTGAACCCTTCCAGATCCGGTGCTTCGATCTGAACCTTGATGAGCTCCTCTTTTGCAATGGGCTGCTTAAGGTTGGATACCGTAGCGGTATCGCCTGCAGCAACTGCTGTCAGATACTGAGTCACAAGTTCATTGACATCCGGATGTGCATCCTCTTCCAGGGGAAGTTCCTCCTGTGAAGGGGGTGTATAATCCACTTCCTCTGCCGTCTGGGTTCCGTCACCTGTGTTGCCCGGCTTATCAGCGTCTTCCTCATCCTTTCCGCAGGATGCTAAAACGATGATCACCACAACAACAAGAACAACTGCCAGACAGCCCATCCAAAACCGTCCTGCAAACCGCTTATCTTTTCGAAGCCTTGCAGACAGATTCTGGAAAAACCAACCAATCTGTTCCATTTTCATTCCTCCATTACTGTTTTTTGCCACTACTACGCTTCTACAGTAAGTTTCATACTGCTTTCTTCGGCATTGCCTGCATTTGCAGGGTACCAGCATGTACCCAAGAGGAATCGAACCCCCATCGGTGGAACCGGAATCCACTGTTTTATCCGTTAAACTATGGGTACAAATGTTACAAATTTATTACACACAGTTGATATATTATCATAAAGTTGTAAAATATGCAAGCATTTATGTAAATTACATCCATAAAAGTAGGGGCTTGCCATTTGGCAAACCCCCATATCTTGTGAATTCTCTTTCTCTTTTCCCTTATGAAACAGCACCCGACTCCATCTGATTCTTATAGTTGTCAAACAGACTCTGCACTGCACCGTATGTCTTCTGGCTGATCTCCGGAAGCTCCTTGCCCCAGGTCTTGGTAGCCTGCGCAAAGCCCTTTTCAAAGGCGCCTCGCATCTTTTCCATCTTGTCGGCATCACCGCCGGTCAGGGCCATTGCAAAATCGAAGATCCTCTGTGAGGTCTGCTCAACGCCCCAATAGCCGTCCTCTGCGATATCCTTCTGGGCCTGTGCCTTGGTCTGGGGATCTACGGTAAAATCACCCTTTGCCAAAAAGCTCCAAATACTGTCTGCCTTACCCAGGGTTGCACCCTGATCCGAGATCATCTTATGCACCAGATCGGTCATCTGCTGGATGCGCTGCTCATTGGCTGCCTTCAGCTCTGCCACGATGGCACTGCGATCTCCTTTGGCTGCGGAAAGTGCCTGCTTGCCTTCTTTGGAGGGCTCATAAACCACTCCGGAAGAAGCCGTTGCGTTTGCATTCGAAGAAGCCGCGCTACTGTCCTGCGCTGACTTGGCGGATGCAGTCTTCCCGGCAGAAGATGTACTGTAATTACTGTACGAGTTACTGCTTACACCTGATACACTGCTCATATACATTCCTCCTTGATTTGTGGGGCGCGATCACACTGCGTGATCCGGATGATTCCTTTCATCCATGACGCCATGACAACAGTTTATAGATGGTTTCATTGTAACACACCGCTGCCGTGTTTGCAAGAGGCCGAAGCCCCGTTTTTTCGCATATTTTCGGTATTTTCCGGGGGTTACTGCTGCTCCAGGTAAGCGCATGCCGCCAGTGCTGCAACAGCGCCGTCTGATGCTGCGGTGGTAAGCTGTCTTACGGCCTTGGTCCTGCAGTCTCCTGCCACAAAGATGCCCTCATGGCTGGTTTTGCAGTCTTCTCCGGCTACGATATAGCCCCCCTGATCCAGCTCTACCAGATCCGCAAAGCGCTCATTCTTGGGCATCTGGCCGATGGCTACGAAAAGCCCCGCCACCTCCAGGCTTCTGTCCTCTCCGGTCTCCTTATCCGTTACCACAACCGCCTCTAAATGATCGCTGCCTGCAAGATCCTTGATGGCAACGTTTAAAACAAACTCCACGTTTTCTTTTTTTCGAAGGGCTTCCTGGAGATGCTTTTCTCCCCGAAGCTCCGATCTTCTGTGGATGAGATAGACCTTCTCGCAATAGCCGGACAAAAAGATGGCATCCTCCAGGGCCGTATTACCGCCGCCTGCCACTGCCACGGTCTTTCCTTTGAAAAAAGCACCGTCGCAGGTTGCACAATAGGAAATGCCGCTGCCGATCCACTCCTCTTCATGAGGCATACCGAGGGGTCTGTTCTTGGCTCCTGTTGCCAGGATCACCGCGCCTGCTTCAAAGTCGCCGCCGTCGGTTTTTACCATCTTTATGCTGCCCTGATCCGCAACCTCAGAGACACTGTAAAACTCTACTCTTGCTCCCAGGCCTGTAGCCTGGTCATAGAGTCCCTGGGCAAAATCAAAGCCTGAGATCTTGGCGATCCCGGGATAATTGGCCACCTCCGGTGTATTGATGATCTGCCCGCCGTAAGCCATCTCTTCCAGTACCAGTACGCTTTTGCCGCTACGGGTGGCATAGATTGCTGCGGAAAGTCCCGCAGTACCTGCTCCTACAATGATAATGTCAAACTTTTCTGCCATATTCCTATCCTTCCTGTAAGACGCCTACTCAGCTTTTTGCAAACTCCTGAACCTTATCCTTGGGGATAAAGCCTACGGATCTGCCTGCTTCCTGGCCGTCTTTAAACAGGATCAGACAGGGGATGGAATTGATACCGAACTTCTCAGCCAGTTCTCCCTCGTCATCTACATTCACCTTGCCTACCGCAAAGCCCTCTGCGGTCTCGGATACCTGATCCACAATGGGAGAAAGCATCTTGCAGGGTCCGCACCAGGATGCCCAGAAATCCACCAATACG
This sequence comes from Lachnospiraceae bacterium, assembly GCA_016282595.1. GTDB lineage: Bacteria > Bacillota > Clostridia > Lachnospirales > Lachnospiraceae > RGIG7926. The sequence continues at coordinate 32,462 of JAEEKV010000050.1, read as the reverse complement.
GGAACCGGACTCTTTCCTACTACCTCATCAAAATTTGCACTTGTAATTTCTACTACTGCCATGTTTATCGCCCTCCTTTATTATTATCTTTTGATTACGGATCGTTACACGCTCCGCACTGTCCCAATTTTACCATTTTCAATATACGAATACAACATCCCGAGCCGTCTTTTCTGTGTCTTTTCTGCGTCCACTTTGCCCTACCATCCGATACGCTCCGGGAAGGCATTTTTGATCCAGGTCACCTCTTCTCCCAGAATGGCTACCACGTCATAACGCAGGGGTGTATCCCCGGGAATCTTATGGAAATTTCGGTAAAAAGCCGCCACCTTGCAAATCTGAAGCTGCTTATTACGTCCCACCGCTTCCTGAGGAAGTCCGTAGGCTGCACTTTTTCTGTATTTGACTTCAAAAAAAACAAGGACGTCCCCATCATAGCCGATCAGATCGATCTCACCCTGCCGGACCCTGAAATTGCGGTCTGTGATACGGACTCCCTGTTTCATCAGGTAAGCACTTGCTAACTTTTCCCTTGCGCTTCCCACACTTCTTTTATTCATATATAACACCGTTACTTCTTCTTATTCTTATTATGCTCCTCGATCTTGCCACGGATCTTATCCATCTGGTCCACAAAAACAAGGATCTCCGCCACGACTTCATACAGCTCCGGCGGGATCATCTCTCCGATTTCCAGTTTGGAAAGGGTGTCCGCCAGCTTGGAGTCCTTATGTATGGGGATCTTATTGTCCTCTGCCTCTTTGATGATCCGCTCTGCCAACACGCCTTTTCCGGTGGCTACCACCTTTGGCGCATCGGTATCCGGATCGTAGGTCAGAGCCACCGCCGTTTTTTGTTGTGGCTTTCTGTAGGTTGCCATAGTTATCCTCTGGTTAAATGTGTTGTCTCGGCCTATTACTTACGCCAGTACATCAAATGATTTGCTTCCGATCAAAAATCTGTCCCTGTGATCCTCCAGGATCTCGTTCATCACGTTCTTCTCCGGCTCCTTGGCAGGCTTTTGCTTCACCTCACAGGTCATATCATAACCCTTATCCGCCAGACGATCATTGAGGATCCCGATATTCTCGGAGATAAAATCAATCATCTCATCGTCCCGCAGGTAAAAGTTCGTGGATACCTTCTGCTGCTCCATAGCCACATAGACATCCACCGGGCCCATATGGTCCATATCCAGATGCAAAAAGGCACTGATCTTGCCATCCTTTGCTGCCATGGACTTCTTATTGGTATAGACATACAGGTCCCCATGGGCATCATCCCCGTTCAGGCGAAGGGGAAGCTGTACATAGGCTGCTGTCTGGTTCAGCTGATTCATAAAATCCACATTCTGCCGGATATTGGAGGCCTGCTCAAAAAGCTGGCTTTCCTTCCCAAGAGAATTCTGGGCTGCATGCTCCAGTCCGGCGCTTTGGTCCCTGAGCTTTTCGTAAAACTCCTGGACCTTGCCTTTATCCGCCACAGTCTGGGGATCCAGCTTCCAGGCCTTGGAAAGCTCCTCCGATAACAGATTCTTAAAGCCGGTTGTCTGCAAAAGCCCTGTGGCTTTTTGGAGCTTTGCCGCAGTTTGGGGATCAGAGCCCTTTTCCAGAAGCTCCTTTAAGCCGTCTGCAATCTCCGTCAGGAGCTTTCCTTCCGGAACCTGATCCGTCAGCTTTGCCATGAGTTTATCCTGCTCTGTCATTACCCCATCCGGTGAGGCTTTTGCCATTTGCTGGAGGCTCTCATCCTGAATGACTACCTTTTGCCCCCCCTGGGCAGATCCGGCGGTTTCCTGCTCACTCAGTTTTTCCGACGCCGCAGACAGGGCCTTCATCAGTTCATCCATGGGGTTCTTTGGCTCGGCTGCTTCCTTTGCCGAAAGGTCCTGTGCGCCTTCCTGCAAAGCCGCCTGCTTTTCCGGTGCGGCTGCCTCTCCCGCTTCCTCCATAGTCACGGCTTCATCCAGGATCTGCAAAAAAGCATTGGGCTCCTGAGATACGGCATTGCCTGTGGTTACAGCTTCCTGAGCGCCCTCTGCATTTTGGGTTAAAAGCTCCGTCACCTCACTGATAAAGGAAAGAGTCTTGGTATCATTCCCTCCTGATGCCAGAAGATCAATGGCTTCGGAAAGGGATTCAGAAACCTCCGTAACCGCACCGCCTATCTGGTGCTCCAGGTTTTTATAAGCTTCAAACTGGGTGATGTTCTCCTCTGTAAGAGGCAATCCCAGCTTGGTCATATTCACGATATTTTCCCCAAGGGTTTCGGGATGGGCATTGGCCAACCGGTACATGGACTGCAGGGAGGATTTGTCTATGGACATGCCGTTTTCCATCATGGACCGAACCATACCGAAGGAATTGGCATCCTCCGGGATCCCTGCCTGGGAAAGCGCTGCCGACATGGTGGAAGAACCTGCTGCTGTATTGGTAAACAGGGGTTTCAGGGTGATCTGGGAATCCGATACCCCGCTGACTTCAAAGCTGATATAGCTCCCCTTTGACAAGGAAGCGGTGGATTCCATTTTTGCCTGGATATCCTGACCGGCATCGGTGCGGAGGGTCACGGTATCCCCCTCAGTCTTTACCACCTGTCCGCTGACTATGGAGCCTACGGGAAGACTTTGACCTTGTCCGCCGCCGGAAGCAGCGGAAGAAACGGATCCTGTCTGGGCAGGTGCTCCGGTCTCTCCCGTATTGATATTCGGTTGTCTTGTAAAGAGATTACCGATGTTCAGGGCCATACTTTGCTTCTCCCAGCTTAAAGTGCGTCAGAAAACTCATCCGATGGATGGGGGTGGGGCCAAACTCCTCCAGGGCCTTGATATGGGCCGCTGAGCCATAACCCTTATGTCCCGCAAATCCGTATTCCGGATACTTTGCATCATACTCAACCATGATCCGGTCCCTGGTAACCTTTGCCAGAATGGAGGCTGCCGCAATGGACTTGCTTCTGGCATCCCCCTTGACGATGGCAACCTGCTTCATGGGAAGCTCCGGAATGTGAACCGCATCATTTAATAATATATCGGGCACAACGCCTAAATTGTGAACCGCTATGCGCATGGCTTCATAGGTTGCCTGCAGGATATTGATCTCATCAATGACCTCAGGGCCTACGATGCCAACTGCACTGGCAAGGGCTTTTTCCCGGATCTCATGGTAAAGCTCCTCTCTTTTTGCTGCAGTCAGCTTCTTGCTGTCATTTAAATATAGGATCTCTACGGTGGGATCCAGCACCACGGCTCCTGCTACCACAGGACCTGCCAGGGGACCTCTGCCCGCCTCGTCAATGCCGCAGATACAGCTAAACTCACAGTATCTGTCCTCAAACTCACTCATAACCTGCATTCTGGCCCGCTCTTTTTCCAGATCTGCAAGACGCTTTTCGGCCTTTTTCACCAAGGCCTGTACGCCGCTTCGTCCGTCAGATGCATATTCTCTAATAAAAGCAGGCAGCATGATCTCATCCGCTGCCTGATAAATGTCTCTTATTTCCCCGATCTTCTGCTCACTCACTTTGCTACCCCCATGTCGATTATTTCACGGATCCCCATCCGGAAAACGGATAGGTCCGAAAGATGGCTTTTCCCACAATGGCATCTGCCTTTACGGGACCGATGGAAGGATCCCGGCTGTCTGCACTGTGATTGCGGTTATCTCCCAGCACAAAGTACTCGTCAGATTTCAGATAAACGTTGTCCAGTGCCAGTCCCGGATTGCGGATCACCTCCGCACCATAGGTCTCATCCAGCTTCTGGTCGTTGATAAAGATCTCTCCCCGCTCGTTGATGGTAACCGTCTCTCCCGGCATACCGATGATCCGTTTGATATAGTAGGTATTCTTTTCATAGCTGTAAGGGAAAACCACCACATCAAAGCGCTTGGGGGTTCGGAACCGATAGTCCAGCTTGCCCACCAGAATGTTGTCACCGTCGCTCAAGGTAGGGCTCATGGAATCTCCCGTTACCACGGTTCTTTGTACCACAAAGGTGATCACCAGATAGGTCAGGATCAGCACCGAAAGCAGATAAATGCTGAAGCTGATCACATCCCGCAATACACCGTTATTCTTTCTCTTTTTCCGTTTCTTTGTTGTCTCTGCCATTTCCTTACAACCCTCGTATCCTTATTGATTCTCTTCTTCCTCTTCTTTTTCTGTCGGAATCTGCTCCAGAGTGATCCTACCCAGGCGTCCCGATCTGAAATCCTCCAAAAACAGCCCCGCCGCTTTTGTCAGATCCGCTTCCTGTCCTTTTTTCAGGCATCCCCGCACCTTTGCGATCTCTTCCAGCATACGGATTGCCATTCCCTCATCCTCATCGGAAAGCACCAGATCCGTAAAGCCGTAGCGCTTCTCGATGACGCCGGGATACTGCTCCTGCAACAGAGCAATGAGGCTTAAGGCCATTTTTTCCGGATCCAGGATCTCATCGTTCATGGAGCCGATCAAAGCCAGGTACAAACCCGTCTGCTGATCTCCCATCTTGGGCCACAGGATACCGGGGGTATCCAAAAGCTCCAGGGTCTTTGACATCCGGATCCACTGCTTGCCCTTTGTAACGCCGGGCTTGTTTCCGGTTTTGGCTACCGCTTTTTTTGCAAAGGAATTGATAAAAGTGGATTTGCCCACGTTGGGGATTCCCACCACCATCGCTCTGACGGGACGGTTTAAGATCCCGCGGCTTCTGTCTCTTTGGATCTTTTCCTGACAGGCCAGCTCCACCTTCCTGTCAATGGCCTTCATGCCGTTTCGGCTTCTGGCATCCAGGGGAATGACAAAGCAGCCCCGGTCTTCAAAATAGCGAACCCAGGCAGCGGTTTTTCTCTCATCCGCCAGATCCGCCTTGTTCATCAGTACCAGCCTGGGCTTTCCGCCTCCCAGCTCGTCGATGTCCGGATTGCGGCTGGCACCGGGGATCCTGGCATCCACAAGCTCGATAACCAGATCGATGAGCTTGATATTTTCCTGCATCATTCTCCGGGCTTTCGTCATATGCCCGGGGTACCATTGATACTCCATATTATTCCATCAGCCCCATCTTCCGGGTTCCGTCCCCCAGATGAAACCATACCTTTCCGTAGATATCCTTACGCTTCACCGGGCCGATGTTATCAGCCCTGCTGTCTTCACTGTTATTAACATTGTCTCCCATGACAAAGAACTCATCCTGCTGCATGGTTAAAAGCTCGTCTGCAATTCCTGCATTCTGGATCTTGTCAAAGGGATACTCCTTGAACTTCAGTCCGTTCACATAGACGGCTCCGTCCTTGATCTGCACATCATCCCCGGGCACCGCTACCACACGCTTCACATAGTAATGGGCGTTGGTATTGCCGTTGGGCAAAAACACCACCACGTCTCCGCTCTTGGGTGCCACAATGCGGTACAAAAGACGATTTACCAGAATCTGCTGGCCGTTAGACAGGGTGGGCTGCATTGCCACGCCAATGACGCTGGTTCGCATCCCGACGCAGTAGATCAGCACGAAGGCCACCACCACCGCCGCCAGGGTGATAAACACATAGGACAACGCCTCATGCATGGTAGAGGAGTTGATCCGCTTCTTCTTTTGATAAAAGGACAGGCCCTTGCTTTTTCTTCGTCTCATACTGTTTCACCAACTTCTATACTACTACAAGGATGGGAAAAAAGCAAAAGATAAAGCTCCGATCCAAGTACGGACCGGAGCCTTCTGCTCTCATACGTAACGTTATGCTCAGCCGCGAAGCTCTTTTACTTTCGCTCTCTTACCTACACGACCCTTCAGGTAGTTCAGTTTCGCACGTCTTACTTTACCTCTGCGTACCACTTCGATCTTCTCTACATTGGGAGAGTGAAGGGGCCAGGTCTTCTCTACGCCGATACCACCGGAGGTCTTACGAACCGTGAAGGTCTCACGATTGCTTCCGCCCTGTCTCTTAACTACGGTACCCTCAAAGATCTGAATTCTCTCGCGGTTACCTTCCTTGATCTTGCCGTGAACCTTTACGGTATCACCTACGTTGAACTCGCCAACGCTCTCTTTGAGCTGCTGCTCTTCGATCTCTTTGATAATGTCGTTCATATCTTTTCTCCTTTTACATAAAAGCCTGATGTTCTTATGTCTTATGATCGCAGATCGTATCTGCCAAACGCCTTATGTTTCAGCGGTTTCATCATTCACACAGCGGACCATCCCATTTGTGCAACGTCAGTATTCTACCACAGGAACGCGGATCATGCAAGCACTTTTTTTCGGGAAAGCAGCAGGTAGCCGACGATCACCGATACCATCGCCCCCGCAAGAAGCGCCACTCCCGTCATGGGGCTGTTGGCAACGTCCGGATCTGCATTCAAAAGCTTTAAGACGGAATCCGGATACCACTGCACCAGGCAGGCGGTGAGGTTATTGCAAAAATGCATGAGCATGGATACGAAAATGCTCTCGGACTTGTAAGCCGCTATGGTAAAGGATAGGCCGATGATCCCCACCGTAAAGAACCGCAGGATACTCATATGATAGGCCGCAAACAGGATGGCAACGGTAGCGATGACCACCAGGGGCTTTGCCTTGGGCTTCAGCGTTCCCATTAAAAAGCCTCTGAATAAAAGCTCCTCTCCCATGGCAGGCATGAGGGCGATGACTATGGCCGTAATGACCTTGGAGCCCGAGGAATCCAGAAAGCTGCTGAGATCCTGTAGGTTCTCCGCACTCTGGGGAAAATAGGGTGCCAGAAGACTTCCCACAATCATAGCCAGTACAAAGGCTCCCACGAACATCAAAAGTCCGCCTATCACATGCAGCAGCTTAGGCCGCTTTACGGAAAAGAGTCGCTTTTTATCTGCCTTGATATACCACGCATAGCCAAGGGGCACCAGAAGGATCATCATCTGCTGCACTGCCACGCCCCAAAAGCCCCACTTCGCCACCGCAAAGGTGCCAAGGTAGATCATGGCAAGCAGGGTTATCGCCAGCACCAGGATCACATCACCCCCGCCGGGCATCTGGTTTTCCTTCATATCGCTTCTTCTGGTAAAGAGCCTGATGGAGGAAAAGCCCTCGGAAAACAACACCGCCTCGCTGTTATAAAGCCTGCTCATAAGCAGCACCGCCAAAAAGCTGTAGGCTGCATTGGTAAAGAGCACAATGGCAAAAAGACCATAATCATTGGTAAAGCCAAAGAGGCTCTTGATCATCAGGGCCACGTTGACAATGGGAATTGCAGCTGTCTTCTGGGTCAGCTCCAGATCCGGCAACAGGCTTGCGTAGCTGCCGAACATAAAGATCAGCATCACCGGAGTGGAATAGTTATTGGCCTCCTTAAAGCTGCGGGCAAAGATGCAGGTACTCATGCATACCGCCGTTACCAGCAGGGAGAAAAAGACCATAACCAAAAGGGTAAAGCCGATACCCGGTAAAAATACGGCATAGTCCATATTAATATTCAGATCCGAAGATGCCATGAGGGAGCTGGATACCAGAAAGACCATGGCTCCTCCCATGGAAAAGATGTTCAAAAAGGCGGATACACAGGAAATCAGGGACACCGCCAAAAACTTGGACAGGATCAACTCCAGGTTGGTCACCGGAAGGGTGAGCAGGGTCTCCAGAGTTCCCCTTTCCTTCTCTCCCGCCGTCACATCGATAGCCGGATACATGGCGCCTAAAAGCACACTGGTAATGATGAAAAAGGGCAACAGGGATCCGATCTGGTTGCCCATGGATTCCTCTGCAGAGGACAGGTCCTTGCCGGAAACTTCGATGGGCTCTAAGATGGTGTTTACATCCAGTCCCGCCTCTGTAAGCCGCTCTTTTCTCAGACCATCTTCATAGATAGAAAAGACCTTCTGCAGAGCGTTCTTTGCAATGACGCTATCATTGGAAGCCGACAGGTAGCAGATCTTATAGTTTCCTTCGCTCTCCTCTTTGGCATAGGCCAGGATGGTTTTATTCTCCAAAGCTTCCTTCAGGGCGGCTTCGTCCTCTCCGATCTGGGAGCCCAGCTGGAAGTTCAGATCATACCCAATCTCGTCTCTTTCACTTTTGGAAAGTTTGATAAGCTCTGCCTCTACCTTCGCATCCGCCGTAATGGAAACCTTGTATTCTTTTTCCGTCTGGGACTGGTTGATGGAGCTAAACAGCACTGCCATTCCCACAATCAGAAGGGGATAAAGCAGGATGGGCAATACCACCATCATGGCTACCGTCTTTTTGTCCCGAATAATATCCAGAAGCTCTCTTTTCAAAAGAGAGCGTATGGTCTCTGTTCTCACTGCTCTGCCCCCCTGTTCTCATCCGGCTTCATCACCTTGTGGAAGGCTTCGCGGAGGTTATCTGCTGCTAACTTTTCCATGATCTCCTTAGGGGTTCCCTCGCAGATGATGCGTCCGCTTCCCATCATGATGATACGGTCACACAAAAACTGAGCCTCCTCCAGATAATGGGTGGAGTATAAAACGCTCTTGCCCTCTTCCTTCTGGCTTTTCATAAAGGATACGATGGCATCGGCACTGAGGATATCCAGTCCCAGGGTAGGCTCGTCAAAAATGTAGATCCCCGGACTGTGAATCAGGGTACGGGAAATAGAAGCCCTCTGCGTCTGTCCTGTGGAAAGCCGCTCAATGCGGTTATCCAGAAAGCTGTCCATATCCAGAATGGAGCTGATCTTCTCAATGCGCTCCTCGGCGGCTGCTTTTTCAATGCCGTAGATCTGGGCCATGCCCATGAGCATCTCCCTGACACTTAATCTGTGATAAAGCTTGGTATTACCGGACAGATAGCCGATGTTTCGCTTTTGCTCCACGGGATCGGTGATAAGATTCCCATCCTTGTCCTTGATATACACAGATCCGCTGGTGGGCTGCATCAAAGAACCCAGCATACGAAGGAGGGTGGTTTTTCCTGCACCGTTAGGACCCAGGATCCCCAGGATCTCCCCTTCCTGTACCTCAAAGGAGATATGATCCACCGCATAAAAGGTTTCCTTTTTGCTCTTTTTCCGACGTCCCTTTTTCTCTTCCTCTGTCAGGACATTTCGTTCAAACTGCTTACACAGTTCCCTGGCTCCTATCATCGTTTAACTCCCTTAATCTGCGTCTCTCTTCCTTCAGCCGCAGCTTTTCTGCCTTTTCCCTCTCAATCCGCTCCTGCTCCGCAGCCTCCCAGGCTGCAAACAGATCCGGTCTTCTTTCCCTGGTACGCTCAATGGACTGCTCCAACCTCCAGGCATCCACCTTGGCGTGATCCCCGGAAAGCAGGATCTTCGGAACTTCCTTGCCGTGCCATACCGCCGGACGGGAATACTGAGGATACTCCAAAAGTCCGTTTTGGAAGGAATCTCCGGGTGCGCTTTCCTCGCTGCCCAGAACCCCCGGGATCAGACGGGAAATGGCGTCGATCATCACAAGCGCCGGAAGCTCTCCTCCCGTAAGGACATAGTCACCGATGGAAACATAGTCCGTCACCGTCTCCTCCAGCACCCTTTCGTCAATGCCCTCATAGTGGCCGCAAAGAAAGATCAATTCCTCCGCCTTGGAAAACTCCTCTGCCATGGCCTGGTCGAATACCCGGCCCTGGGGCGTTACGTAGATAACGCGGGTTTGCTTTCGTTCCTTGAGAATGTCCCGGACGGATTTTTCCGTCTCCTCTTCGATCTTCTCTGCATCCTCTGTCAGCACCGCATGGATACAGTCATAGACAGGCTGGGCCTGCATCAGCATCCCGGCACCGCCCCCATAGGTATAGTCATCCACGCTGTGATGTTTATTGTCAGCATAGTCCCGGATGTTTACGGCCTTTGCCGAAATGATGCCTTTTTCCATGGCCCGCCCCAAAATGCTGGTGCGAAGACTGTCCATGATCATCTCCGGAAACAATGTCAAAATCTCAAATTTCATATAACCTGCTCCTGCTCATAGCCTCCTGCAAGTATCAATCCATGAGTCCCGGCATGATGTGTGCCGTAACCTTTCCGGCCTCCGGGTCAATTCCCAGAATGCACTCTTTAATGGAGGGAAATAAATACTCCCGTCCATCTTCCGATTCAATCACCAGTACCTCGTTGGCTCCGGTGGTCAGTACATCCGTCACCTGTCCGATGGGCTCTCCTTCGTCGGATACCACCTCAAGGCCGATGATGTCGGAAATGAAATACTCATCCCGTTTCAGACCCACTCTGTGCTCTTTATCCACCAAAAGCTCTGCCTCGCGGTAGGTTTCGATCTCCTCCGGCGTATTGATGCCTTCAAACTTCAGGATCACCATCTGCTTAAAAAACTGAACGGTTTCCACCTTCACCGGAATGGTCTGTTTTCTTCCCCTTAGCAAAAACTCCTGACCCTTTTTAAAGCGCTTTACGTCATCCGTCATGGGAAAGACCTTCACTGCGCCCTTGACGCCGTGGGGCTTTGTCAAAACACCCACGCAAACATAGTCCTTTTCAAGTTCCTGCTTTTTATCTGTGTTGCTGTTTTGCATATACATCCTCTGAAATATCGGAAAGGGACACCAAAAGGTGCCCCTGACATTTTGTTTGCCTTAGCTTACTCTATAATCTGGACATCCACAAACTTACCTGATTCCAGAGAGGCAGCCTTCACTACGCTTCTGATAGCCTTAGCGATCCTGCCCTGTTTTCCGATCACTTTTCCCATATCAGAAGGAGCAACCCTCAATTCGATGGTTACGTCTCTTCCGTCTTCTTTTTCGGTTACATTGACTTCATCGGGATGATCGACAAGCGCCTTGGCAATTACTTCTACCAATTCTTTCATACTCTTGTCCTCCGAACTGCGAACAGTTTTGATGTGATCAGATTCCCGCCTGCTTGAATAATTTTGCTACAACGTCTGTAGGCTGTGCACCGGTAGCAAGCCATTTCTTAGCTGCTTCCTCGTTAACCTTAACAACAGAAGGCTCCTGATTGGGATCGTAGTAACCGATCTCCTCGATGAATCTTCCGTCTCTGGGTGCTCTACCGTCTGCTACAACAATACGATAGAAGGGGGATTTCTTCTGTCCCATTCTTTTCAGTCTGATCTTTACCATTTCTTTTTACCTCCAAAAAATTAAAAATTTTATTAGTATCTATACATCCAGTCATTACTGAACTGCATATCAAAGTTAGAAGGGAAAACCGCCGCGTTTCATACCGCCGAGGCCGCCCATGCCTCCCATTCCAGGGAAGCCGCCGCGTCTTCCTTTTTTGCCGCCGCCCATCATACCGGGCAGGGACTTCATCATCTTCTGGCTCTGTTCGAACTGCTTGATGAATCTGTTAACAACTGCAATATCCACTCCCGCACCTTTGGCAATTCTGTGCTTGCGGGAAGGATTGAGAAGCTTGGGATTCTTTCGCTCCTCTGCTGTCATGGACAGCACAATGGCTTCCATTCTTGCCATCTGCTTTTCATCGATGGCCCCTTCAAGCTCAGCAGCGTTGATACCCATACCGGGCATCATGGAAAGGATCGAAGCCAGACCTCCCATTTTCTTCATCTGCTTCATGCTCTCAAGGTAATCCTCAAAATCGAACCGGCCCTTTTTCATCCGGTCCGTCATCTCTTTTTCTTTCTCTTCGGAAATATCGATGTTTTCCTGGGCCTTCTCAATGAGAGTCAGTACATCACCCATTCCCAGGATCCGGTTTGCCATACGGTCCGGATAGAACTGCTCCAGATCCGAAAGCTTCTCTCCCATACCTGCAAAGAAAATGGGCTTGCCTGTTACGGCTTTAACGGAAAGGGCTGCACCACCTCTGGAGTCGCCGTCCATCTTGGAAAGGATCACACCGTCGATGCCCACCTTTTCGTCAAACTGCTTGGCCACATTGACCGCGTCCTGACCGGTCATCACATCCACAACCAGGATGGTCTGATGGACTTCTACGTTTTCCTTGATGGCGTGAAGCTCTTCCATCATGGCTTCATCGATATGCAGGCGTCCTGCGGTATCCAGGATTACCAGATTATGTCCGTTCTTTTTGGCGTGCTCAATGGCTGCCTTGGCGATATCCACGGGGGAATGCTGATCACCCATGGAAAAGACCTCAACCCCCTGCTTTTCGCCGTTGACCTGCAGCTGTTTGATGGCTGCGGGACGATAGACATCGCAGGCTACCAGCAGGCATTTCTTACCCTTTACCTTGAACTTTCCTGCCAGCTTTGCCGTGGTGGTGGTCTTACCGGCACCCTGGAGACCGCACATCATCAAAACGGTGATGGCTTTTCCGGGCTGCAATTGGATCTCGGCTCCCTCGCCGCCCATGAGGCTCACAAGTTCTTCGTTAACGATCTTGATCACCATCTGACCGGGGTTCAGGCCGCTCATAACGTCCTGGCCTACGGCTCTCTCTTCCACGGTCTTAACAAAGTTCTTAACTACCTTGAAGTTAACGTCCGCTTCCAAAAGTGCCATTTTAACTTCCTTCATTGCACTTTTGACATCTGCTTCCGTCAGCTTCCCTTTACCGCGAAGATTCTTAAATACATTTTGAAGTTTTTCTGTCAGGCTTTCAAATGCCATGAAATACTCCTATGAAAAGACTGTCCCGGGCTTCTGTCAGGCTTCTTCCTTCATACACCTGAGGATCTCATCTGCCATCCCACTTATTTCGGAAGGGGATAAGGTCTTTGCCTCGTTTTTCAGTCTGTCAGCAATCTTAATGATCTCTCTGTCTCTTTTGATACAACCGAGCTTTTCTTCATACTCTGCCAGTGTCTTGTCACAGCGCTTCAGCAAATCGTGTACTCCCTGTCTGGAGATTTCGTAAGCGTCCGCCAACTCCGAAAGGGACAGATCATTGGAAACCGCGTCCTCATAGATCTGCTGCTGTCTCTTTGTCAGAAGCTTTCCGTAATAATCGTATAACAGTCCTTTTTCAACTATTTGATCCATAGACAACCTCCGGTCAAACAAGGCACCTTTGCTATCATACACGAAAGAAAAAAGGGTGTCAAGTGTTTTTTCTTGACACCCTTTCGCGGTATTTCGATATGGTATTTCGATATAGAATTCCGGCATAGTATTCCGGTATTGGTGTTCCGACATCGGTATCCGTGATCGATCCTGCCGGGTTCTCTTTTGCCGGCCCCGGGTCCTAGAGTCCCTTTAAATACTGCTGGTACTCCCGAAGCGAGATGGTCAGCCAGCCGTTGTTTTGTCCCTTCTGATATTCGTAGCCGATCTCCAGCCCAACAGGCGTATAGAATACGATGAGGGAGGAGGTGTCATCTAAAAGGGTCATGATCTGCTCGTCCGAAAACAGATCCGTTCCCGGGGTTTCGCCGTTTTGCTTAAGGCTCCTCTCCCTAAAGGTCTTACCGAAATCGTCCGGCAGATCCAGGATCTGGCCGTTGTCCAGGATGGTCCCGGTTTTCAGATTGATGTTGACACTTGTCACATAAACACCCTTGGTTCCCAGCACATCGGTCTGATCCTCGAAGATCACGCTGATCATGTCCTCATCCGTATAGGTAACATGGCAGACGGTCTTGGCCAGACAGCTCATATTACCGTAATACTTCAGGTACTCCCGAATCTCGTTCTCGTTTTCCATGTAGTAATTGATGTAGTACTCTCCGTAAGACGCCAGCTGCTCGTTGATCTCATCCAGATTGGGAATATCACCGCTAAGCTGCACATAGGAAGTGGTGATACCGATGCGCTCCTCAAGATCCAGCTTCTTGGCGTACTTGCGCTTTACTTTATAGGAAAGAGATTCATCGATGCAATCTACGAATTCCTCGTAATACTCTTTGCCCTCAAACTCCGAAGCACTATGGTTTTGGTAAAGTGTTCCGGTATCCTCAAAGAAGGGATCTATCTCTTCATCATCTGCTGACTCTGCATCAGAAGACTGTTCCTCCGAAGCTTGATCGTCAGAGGCCTTCTCATCCTCGGATTGTTCCTCTCGGTCCTTACCGAAATCGTAATCCTCGATGGTTTCGTCCTTTCCTGATCCTTTGGAGGACTCTTCCTCCTGATCCTTCTTCTTGTCTTCTTTCTTTTTTTCTTCCTTCTTCTTTTTCTCTTTCTCGCTCTGACCCTTGTCGTCCTTGTCCTCTTCGTCCTTGTCTTTGTCATCTCCGCCAAGGATATCCGCCCAGGGATCATCAGAGCCTGCGTCATATTGCTGATCGCCCTTTTGGGCTACCATGAATTTCTTGGATAAAAACAGAGCCGCAAAAATGCTCAATGCAATGAGGGAAAGGAACACAATGGCCGTGATCACCTTCACCGCCGTAGAGCTTCCACTTTCAAATTGAGGTGCGGACGGTTCCGGCGGAATCTCTCCACCAATCGGTCCATTTGTATAGGGCGGGATGGGCGGCTCACCAATGCCAACCCGGTTTCCTGCAGGTTGAGCACTCTGCTGCTGTGCCTTTGTTCCCACTGCTTTTTGTGCTTCCAAATCCACTGCCCCGTAGATCGAAGTTACTGCCTTTTCCTCGGGGACGGATACATCCTCTTCCGTGTGGTGATCTACCACTTCATAGACGGCAGTCGCAGCCTTTTCTTCCGGCACGGATACATCTTCTTCCGTATGGTGATCCACTACCTCATAGACTGCAGTTGCAGCCTTCTCCTCCGGAACGGATACATCCTCTTCCGTATGATGATCTACCACTTCATACACTGCGGTTGCAGCCTTTTCTTCCGGCGTTGCCAGCTCTCCTGCATCCACCTTCTCCTGGGCCGGTACCTGATACACCGTACCCCCGCCATTCTGAGGTGTCCGATAGATTCCCCCTGCGGTATTCTGCTCTGCGGGCTGATACAGATTTTCCGATGCTTCCCGGTCCATCTTCATATCCGGCGAAGCGCCGTACTCCGGACTGGCATAAATGGTGTTACTTTGGGGCGGCACATAGGGCTGTCCCGGATGCTCCAAATGCCAGATCTGCTCGTCCAAAGTCATCTCTTCTATTCTTTTGTTATACTTTCCATCCTGCATACTCATACACTACCTTCATCCTGTTTACGGACAACTGTCCCTGTAGCACGCAAGTCACATTATCGTTTCTCTTTTTTGCCAAAGGTTACTTCCGAAATATATTCCAGCACACACTCCCGCATCAAAACCAATGCAGCTGCCACTGTAGCCTCCCGGATCTTTGCCCGGTTTCCGGAAAAATGATACTCCTTCACCGTGGTTTTGCCTTTGACGCAGCATCCGATATATACAAGGCCCACAGGCTTGGTTTCGCTGCCGCCGTCAGGTCCCGCAATACCCGTCACGGAAACCGTTACATCCGCTTTGGAAAGGCCAAAGCCTCCCTTTGCCATCTCTGCTGCCACCTGCTCGCTGACTGCACCGTACTTTTCCAAAGTGGAACGCTTTACGCCGATGATCTTTCTCTTGGCCTTGTTGGAATAGGTGATATGCCCCATCTTAAAGACCTCGGAAACACCGGGCACGTTAATAAGTCTGCCTGCCACCAGTCCTCCGCTGCAGGACTCCACAGTGGAAACCGTCAGCGCATTATCCACCAGAAGATCTACGATGGACTGCTCCAGGGTTACCTCCGGATCCGTTGTAAAGATATGTTCATTAAACCTGTTTTTCAGTTCCTTGATCACAGGCTTTAATAGCTTTCTGGCCTTCTTTTCATCCTCTGCCTTTGCAGTCACACGAAGGTGAACCTCCCCTACCTTGGCGTAGGTTGCAATGGTGGGATTGCTCTGCTTTTCATACAGATCATCGATCATCTCTGCAGCAGCGCTTTCGCCGATACCCACGATCTTTACGGTCTGGGATACCATAATGGCTTCCTGCTTTTTCTGCAGGTAAGGTACTACGCTTGCCTTGAACATGGGGATCAGTTCATTGGGTGGTCCCGGCAGAAGGATGAGGGTATTCTTCTCCGTCTCGATGATGATACCCGGTGCCGTTCCGTTGGGATTGTCCAAAACGATGGAGCCCTCGGGCACCATGGCCTGCTTCCAGTTATTGTCCGTCAGCTTCAGACCTCTTTTGGTAAAATACTCCTTGATGGTCTGGCGCCATGCCTTGTCTTCCACAAGCTCTTTGCCGCAGACCTTGGCACAAACCTCTTTTGTCAGATCATCCTTGGTAGGTCCCAACCCTCCGGAAAGGATCAGGATATTGGCTCTGCCCATGGCGGTCTTAACGGTCTCCGTCAGGCGCTGCTCATTATCTCCCACCGTGGTCTGATAGTAGCAAACCAAACCCATGGAATTAACCTGCTCTGCCAGATAGGCCGCATTGGTATTCACAATATTTCCCATAAGGATCTCTGTTCCGACTGAAATCAGTTCTACAACCATAACTGCCTCCTTTTCAGGTGCCATTTAGTTTGTTTTATCACTTAAAACATCTTTATTTTTCACAAGATAATCGATGAGTGAGATCACGGTCAACGCCGTAGCCACATACATAAGGATCAGGACAAAAGTGCATGCATACACATAAAGCGGCGATGCACTTGCCACCTCATCGGCTGCGCTCCCCGGAAAGCCCTGGGCGTTTAGTACAACGATCTGCAAAATAATGGCGATCATGGTAACCGCCGTTTTCCATTTTCCCCACCATCCGGCTGCGATCACTTTGCCCTTTTCAGCTGCGATCAGGCGAAAGCCGCTGATGATAAACTCCCGGATGATGATGATCAGCGTCATCCATACAGGAACCCAGCCAAGAACACTTAAACAGATCATGGCCGAGCCAACCAGCATCTTATCTGCCAGGGGATCGGCGAATTTGCCGAAGTTGGTAATGAGCTTGTACTTTCTTGCGATCATGCCATCCAGCATATCCGTCAGGGATGCTACGGCAAAGATCAAAAGGGCGATCCACTTAAAGTAGGGGTGATTTGGTTCCTCCATCAAGAAAAACACGAAGAAGGGCACCAAAAGTACCCTGAGCAAAGTCAGTTTATTAGGTAAATTCATGGTCATCAGTTTCTATCCTCATACCGGCTCGCCCATCAGGTCATACTCATAGCTGCCTGTGATGGCGACTTTGATAAAATCTCCGGTCATCAGTTCATTTTCACATTTCACAAAAACAAGGCCGTCAATGCCGGGAGCATCCATGTAGCTGCGCCCTACATAGGTACCTTCATCGGAAAGCCAGCCCTCGATCATCACCAAAAGCTCTTTTCCCACCATGGAAGCTGCCTTTTCAAAAGCGATCTCCTGCTGAGTCTCCATAAGATAGCCGCGGCGGTTCTCCTTTTCTTCTTCCTCGATCTGATCAGGGAATTCTGCCGCAGGGGTTCCTTCCTCCATGGAATAAGCAAATACCCCAAGTCTGTCAAAGCGCATTTCTTCTATGAAGTCCGCCAGAATGTTGACATCCTCCTCCGTCTCTCCCGGAAAGCCCGTAATAAGGGTGGTCCGAAGACAGATCTCCGGGGTTTTCTCCCGCAGCATCCGGATCTTATTTGCCAGCTCCGCTCTGTTGGTACGACGTCCCATTCTTCGAAGGATCTCATCCGATGCATGCTGGATGGGAAGATCGATATAGGGAAGCAGCTTTTTCTCTGTGGAAAAAAGCTCTGCCAGTTCTTCGGTAATCTCCTCGGGATAGCAGTACAATAATCTGATCCAGACAATTCCGTTAACCTCGGCCAACTTTTTGATCAGCTCGCACAGCTTCTTTTCCCCATACAGATCCACGCCGTAAAGGGTGGTTTCCTGGGCTACCAGGATCAGCTCCTTTGCTCCCTGCTCTGCCAGTTTTTTGGTTTCTTCGATCAAAACCTCCATGGGCACGGAGCGAAAGCTTCCCCGAACCTTGGGGATCACGCAGTAGGTACAGTTTTTGTCGCACCCCTCTGCGATCTTTAAATAGGCATAATGACCGCCGGTGGAAAGGATTCTTTTCTTTCCGTAAACCGCACGGTTTTTATCTTCCAAAAAAAGAGCCGGCTGCTGCAATCGCTCCGCCGGATCTTCTGTATGCTCGACTGCAGTTGTTTTCTCTTTTTCCCGAAGTGCTGTCTGAACGGCTTCCACGATCCGGTCTATGGCCATGGTGCCCAGTACCACATCTACCTCGCCAAGCTCTGTTGCGAACTCTTGGCTGTAGCGCTGTGCCAGACATCCCGCTGCCACCAGGACCTTCAGCTTTGCCGTTTCCTTCAGCTGTCCCAGCTGGATCAGGGTATCGATGCTTTCCTGTTTGGCGTCCCCGATGAAGCAGCAGGTGTTGACTATGATCACCTCTGCCTCGGTTTCGTCATCTGTAAAGGTAAACCCTGCCTCTGAGAGCTGTCCCATCATCATTTCGGTATCCACCAGGTTTTTGTCACAACCCAGTGAGATCATCATTATCTGCATTCTGATATAAGCGCTTTATTCCTCTTCCTGCGCGCTTTCCTCTCCCATAATCTTGATCATTCCGCGGTTCAGCTCATCCACTGCGATGGACAGAGGCTTTCTTACCTTACCGCCTTCTCTGTCGGGCACCAGTGCTTCCTCACCGGAAACCAGCTGACGTGCTCTTTTGGAGGTTGCCATTACGATGGAATAGCGGCTGTTGATCACAGGCTCTTCCCCGGGCTCTACCTCGCTGTTTACTACCTTCATAAGTTCTGAATAGGACGGATGTATCATTGTTCTTCTTCTCCTTTCAAGATATCCTTTAATTCCTGTTTGATCGTATTGATAAACTCCTGATTCTGTGAGGGTCTGGCGTGGGCGGCGGTTACAATGCCGTGTACCTGCTTCACGCACTCCTCCAGATCATCGTTGATCACCACATAATCGTAGGTATCCACCTCTTCGGACTCCTCCACGGCTCTCCACATACGTCCGCGGATCACTTCCTCACTCTCGGTGCCACGACCTGTAAGCCGCTGGTGCAATACCTTAGCGCTGGGCGCCATGACAAACAACAAAACGGCAGAAGGAAACTGTCTTCTCACCTTCTGAGCTCCCTGGATCTCGATCTCCAGGATCACATCCTTGCCCTCCGCAAGCTTTTGCTCCACAAAGGCCCTGGGCGTCCCATAGTAATGTCCGCAGTATCCGGCATATTCGATCATACCGTTGTCGGCAATGATCTTTTCAAACTCCTCATCCGTGGAAAAGAAGTAATGCACGCCGTGAACCTCCCCGGGACGAGGGGCTCTGGTAGTCATGGACACACTCAGCTCGTAGTTGTCATACTCTTCTATCAGTTTTTTGACGATCGTTCCCTTTCCCGCTCCGGAAAAGCCGGAAATCACGATCAGATTACCCGCTTTTTTCTCCATATATGGACCCCATCTGTACGATTCACCGTAACTCACCCACACACCTCACAATCCCGGTCCTTCGGACCTGTACCGCTGCATTCGCAGCTGATTGTTCGGTTGGGGTTGAGTTCCTGCTTCGCAGTCCAAATAAAAATCCGAATCAGTTTTCGCAAGCAAGCTTGCAAACTGCTTCATCTTTTTATTTGACTGTGAATCGTAACTCTTTATTCAATATTTTGGATCTGTTCCCTGATCTTTTCGATCTCGGTCTTCAGCTCAATGGCATGGTTGGAAATATCCAGGCTGTTGGCCTTGGACAGGGTGGTGTTAGCCTCCCGGTTCATTTCCTGGGCCATAAAATCCAGCTTACGTCCGATGCTGCCGCCCTCCATCAGGATCTGCTTGGTGCTTTCGATATGACTGCGCAGCCTTACCGTTTCCTCATCCACACAGATCTTGTCCGCATAAAGGGTCACTTCCATCAAAATGCGGTTATCATCCAGCTGAGAATCCGAAAGCAATTCCTTAACCTTGTCGTAAATCTTGGCCTTGTATTCCTCCACCAGCTGAGGTGATTTTTCTTCAATATAATCTACATGCTCCAGCATGCCGTCCAGCTTGCCGATGAGATCCTCTCTTAAGGTCTCGCCTTCCTTGATCCTGGACTCCACAAACATCTGAGCAGCCTGTCTTAAGGTCTTTTCCAAAAGCTTCCAGATCTGGGTCTCATCCACCTGGGCATCCTCCAGGGTCAACACCTCGGGATACCGGGACAAAACAGAAAGCCTTACATCATTCTCCAGGCCGAAGCGTTCTGCCATCTGCTCCAGATACTTCATATACTCTTCCGCTACCTCTTCATGGTAGCAAACCGTTGCAGACTGTCTGGAAAAATCCTCATAGGTAATGAAAACATCCACCTTACCTCTTTGAATGTACTCCTTCAAAAGAGAACGGATGGCACTCTCGAAAAAGTTCAACTTCTTCGGCATCTTAATGCTGACATCCAGATATCTGTGATTGACGGATTTCATCTCCACGGTAAACCGGCGATCATCTTCCTCCAGCTCTGCGCGGCCGAATCCGGTCATACTCTTAATCATCGTAACCCCATTCCTTTCTATCCCATATTATGTCTGATATGCGCGTCTTTCCTGTGCGCATACATAGGTTATTATATGATAACCCCCAACTTTCGTCAAGAATCCGCTTTCAGGCTCTGACCTTTATCCTCGGATGGCTTCCATAGAGGCTTTGTAGCGCTCTGTTAAAGGTCCGTGGCCTGCTTTTACCTGCTCTTCGTCACGAGCCGCGGCTGCCTCCTCCATACTTCTTGCCATTTCAAAGACCTGCCCGTCTCCCACGGATTTGGCTACGCTCTTTAAGGCGTGTACCCGGATCTGATAGGTTTCCAGATCCTGTTTTTCAAGAGCCGCTGACAATTCTGCGATCCGTTCCTCACAGGTATCTGCATAATCTCCCAGGATCTCCTTGTAGAAGTCCTCATCATTCATGCAGTAGCCAAGGCCTTCCTGTACCTGGAACTTTAGCTCCTTCAGCCTTTCGAAAAGGTCTGCTCCTGTGTTTTGAGAAGCCCCTGTTTCTTCCTGTTCAGCTCCGGGTGCAAACTCTAAAACATCATCTCCACCGGGCGCAAACTCCAGAACCTCATCCTCGGCTGCAGCCTTTTGTCCCGCTGACTCCGACGTCGTATCCTGCATAGGATGCTGTGAAATATCCCGCTTAGTTTCCTGGGTTAATGTTTTACCTGCTGCTCCCTGATCTGCGGAACCTGAAGGATTGCTGCCACCCTTGGTACGGTATTCCACGATCTCCTTTGGCAAATACTTGGAAAGTGCATGCTCCATGGACCGAACTTCCACAGGCTTGGAAAGATAATCATCAAAGCCCGCTGCCAGATAGCTTTCTCTAGCTCCCACAACTGCATTGGCCGTCAGGGCGATCACCGTCTCGTTCTCCTTGATGATACCCTGCTCCTTTGCCAGGTTCAGGGTTTCAATACCATCCATATGAGGCATCATATGATCCAGCAAAACGACATCGTAGGTATTCTCCTTTAACAGGGTCAGTGCCTGAGCTCCGGAGGATGCCAGATCCGGCTTGATACCATTGAGCTTTAACAGGTTCTTAATAACCTTCAGGTTCAGATCATTATCATCCACCACCAAAAGTCGGGCTTCAGGTGCATAGAGATAGGTCTCTTCACTGCGCTGGCCGGACATTTCCCTGGCCTTCTTTTTATATTCTCCCAAAGGCTCCGGATCCAAAATGGACTGCTGCACCTCAAAGGAGAACTCCGAACCTTTTCCGTACTCACTTTCCACCGACAGATTGGAATGCATCATTTCCAAAAGCTTGGTAACGATAGCCATACCAAGTCCCGTACCTTCGATGCTCCGGTTCCTGGTCTCATCCAGTCTGGTAAAGGATTCAAAGAGCTTTCCGATGTCCTCTTTCTTGATACCCATTCCGGTATCCTTTACCTTCACTCCGATCAAAACCGCATCCGCATTGGCACGGATCTTATTCATATACAGATCCACCCGACCTTCGGGGGTATATTTCACGGCGTTTGTCAAAAGGTTTATGATGACCTGGGAAAGCCGCATATCATCACCATACAGAACACAGGGCAGCTCGGGATCAATATGGGCTTCAAAGGTCAGCCCCTTATCCACGGCTCTTTGTTCGATGGAGTGGATCAAAGTATCCACCATCACCGCCGTTTCATACCGAACAGGCACGATCTCCATCTTGCCCTCTTCAATCTTGGAAAAGTCCAGAATGGTGTTGATAAGGCCCAAAAGGTTTCTGCCCGCTGTCTGGATGTTGCCTGCATAATCCCGAATGGAATCATCCGAGGATTCCCTGAGGATCATCTCATTCATACCCAGCACTGCATTGATAGGAGTTCTGATCTCATGGGACATCTGGGCCAGGAAGCGGGATTTTGCTTTTCCTGCAGAAACTGCTTCCTCTGCCGCCAGCTTGAGCTGGATGTTGGACTCTTCCTGCCAGACAATGAATCGATTGATCATATACGCTACGGAAAAGATGGAGCCGCCCATCATAATCAGGAAGATGATAGCCATCAAAATCACGGCACCGTAAATCGTCCACCAGCTCTGTACCATAACCACGGTAAAACCGGACATCTCGCTCTTTGCCGCATAAGCCGTCACATACCTTCCGTCATAATCCTGCATAAAGAAGGCGTTACCGTTTCGATAAACGTCAAAGTAGCCCGTATCCTCAATGTTCACGCTGGACTCAGAGCTCATCTCATAGCGCTTGTCCGGATGATTTAAGATAACCCCATCCTGATCCACCAGGAAGGCATATCCCTCCTTGGTATAGGAATCATCCAATACGTCGATGAGCTTATCGATAAAGCAGTCGATGGCGAAGATTCCCAAAAAGTTTCCATCCTTGGAGTAGCAGCTTCTGGAAAAGGTGACGCAGTACAGTCCCGTCTGGGAATCGTAGTAAGGTGCGGAAATGGTACACTCCGCGCCGGAACGCTCGGTATCCTTGTACCACTGCCGCTCTTCTACCTTATAATCCGGCTCCGGTACCCAGCCGTTGTTCATGATAACCTGATGCTCCTTGTTATAAGGATTTGCCATATAGCAGAAGGACAGATCCGAATAATTCTGGGCAATGTCATCCAGCCATTTTACGGCTTCGTCGTAGTCATCCAAAACGGAAGGGTCTGCAATGATCACATCCGAGAACATGCGCAGGATGCTGATCTGCTGCTGCATCCAGGATGTCAGCTCATCATTGTATCTGTCGGCTTCCTTGGAAATCTTGGTCTCGCCCCATCTGGTGGTAGTCACTAGGCACAAAAACAGACTGGCCAAAAGGACCCCTGCCAAAATGCCGATGATACCGTTTCGGATATATCGGGAAGAAATGGCTCCCGGCCCGCTCATTTGCTTGGACTTAATGTTTCTCTCCTCTGCAATTCCTGTCTTGATAAGACCTGCATAGGAAAAGAGATTGTCCATCTTTTCCCGCAGCAGTTTTCCGGTTTCCCGGATATTCACAAGGGATTCCGCGGCGTCCGCATCCTCCCCTCGGATGGACAGATCACTGATGCGGATGATCTCCTGCAAAGGCTTTTTCAGGTCCTCGGAAATTCCGGCGATAAAGCTTTCCGTCATGGAAAGGGTCTGCTCCGCCTTTTCCTGGTTGTTTACACTCACCATGTAAAATACGATGATCACCACAACCATAAGGATATCGATGGCTCCTAACATGATCATCTGCCTGTAGATATTACCGTAGAGCATTTCGGAATTTTCCACCAATATCAGCTGCCAGCCGTTACCCGTTTCGGAAGAAAAGACCTGTTTTTTTGCTCCTTCTACCGTAGCGTCAAAGCTGTGATGCTCCGAGGAGGCTTTTACCCATTCAAAAATCTCCTCGTATTCCGGAAGTACATCCGTCAGCTTTCTTCCCTGCATGGTAAGATCCGAGCAGCCGACAATGGTACCTTCATCCGTTACGATGAGGGCCATCTGTCCTTCCTCACTTCCCATCCGCTGCACAATATCCTGCACCCCCAAAAGGGTAAAGTCCATGGCCGCAACCACGTTTTCATCGGATAAGGTATAGGACAGGGTAAAGCACAGCTCCCTGGTAGCTGCATCCACATAGGGCTCCGTAATATAGATCTCCCCGGCGTTCTGGGTGGCGCCGATGTACCAGACGCGCTCCACCGCATGGTAATGGGCCGGCATATCGAAGTCCGGAATGATGCTCCAGTCATTGCAGGCTGCATACACGTTAAAACAGTTGCTTCCGTTCATCTGGGTAAAATAGTCTTTTTGCTCCCTGATATATACCTCAATGTCATCAAGGGATGCATTGTCACTGAGCATCTGCTCCAAACCCATGGAATAACGAAGGAGATTTCCCTCCGCTTCGGAAATAGCCTCCTGAAACTCTCCCTTCAGATTGTCGATCTGGATCCTACCGATCTTTTCCGCCTGATCCGTACCTGCATGGTAGATCAGGTTAATGTTCATCAGGATAATGGTGGTAAAAATGAGGGCGATTACCAGAATGAAGCCCTTGCTGACACGGGAACGCCTTTCACTGTTAAAGGCCATGCCCTGCTCCTCCAAAAGAAGCATGAAGCCCAAAAAGGAAATAGCCTCAAAGAAAAGCTCCACCGTAATGGAAGAAAAGCCCTGGATCACGATTCCGATCACTGCCACACTCATCAAAATGAATGCAGAGTACCGGTCTGATTTTACCAGTCTGCTTCTGTATTTGAAAAAATAGTAGATGCCCAAAACGATATAGATGGTTGCCACTGCATACACAAGCCATACCATGTGGGCACGCTGATATTTAAAGTTTTCATCGATATAGAAGATCCATTTGGTGAAGGGATTGACAATCACCAGAAGCTCGCAGAAAAAATAGGGACTCAAAAATGACAAAAAGAACCACTTACTCTTCCCCCGCGCCACATCTGTCATGTTGATGATATACAGGGTAAATACAAAACTCAGCGTACAATGAGAAAGAAAATAGATCTCATTAAACGTCATAAGCAGCGTCACATTCTCGACGCCGATATACTGCTCCATGGCAATCTCAATGGCAGATGCTACAGATGAGATCATCAGCATCACCAGCATGAGCATATAGGTAAAGTGCTGGTTTTTCAGGCGATCCAACCAGGTTTTGTCCAGGGGAAGATATAAATTCTTTCTGTTATGGAGACTATCCACCATACAATACAGCGAAATGCCGAAGGCCGATAGCTCCAGAATGATCTCGTTCATTGAAATGACTCCGTAATTTCTTTAGTTTTCAAAGGGGAAGGTATAGGGAAGATTCAGCTTATCGCGCATGGCGATCATTTCCTTTTGTACTGCTTCCGTCACCGGAACGCCCTTGTCTTTTCTCTCCAGCCAGGCATCGTGCTCCTTCTCTCCAGCCGTATAGATCCTGTCATATCCGGGGGCCTTTTTGCTGGCGCGCAGGGCTCTGACAATATCGCCTGCGGTTTTTCTGAAAACCTCTTCTCCCATAAAGGCGTTGGGATCCACCACGAAGAAAAAGTGTCCCAGATGGTACATCTGAGGCTTTCCATCCTCGCTGACACCACTCAGTGCCTTCATAAACTCGCCTCCTGCCAGTGCTGCGGAAAGGATCTCCACGACTGCTGCATAGCCATAGCCCTTATAGCCGCACATCTCATCTCCGGGGCCTCCGCCGATGGGCGCAAGAGCCGCTTTGCCTTCCGTGAGCATCTTCAAAATCTGAGCCGAATCCGTCACGGTGCTGCCATCATGGGTCACCACCATACCTGCCGGGGTTTCCTTGCCCTCTCTTGCATAGTATTCGATCTTGCCTCTTTGTACCGTAGAGGTGGCACAGTCCAGGCAGAAGGGAAACTCCTCATCCGTGGGAAAAGCAAAGGTCAGAGGATTGGTTCCCATCATATTCTCTACGCCGAAGGTAGGCGAAATGGAAGGACGGGCATTGGTTCCCGTCAGCCCAAGAAGCCCTTCGTTGCTTGCCATGGTAGCCCAGTAGCCCGCAATGCCGTAGTGGGTAGAGTTCTTAATAGCTCCGCCTGCCATGCCGTAGGTCTTGGCTTTTTCGATGAGCATCTGCATCATCTTATAAGAAGCCACCATACCCATTCCGTCATGAGCATCCATGACAACGGTGGTGGGGGTTTCCTTCAGAATTTCAATATTGGTTACGGGAAGCAGGGTTCCCTTCTCGATCCTGTCAATGTAAATGGGTTTAAACCGATTGCAGCCATGGCTTTCAATGCCGCGTCTGTCCGACTCCAGAAGCACATCGGCGCAGATCTTTGCATCCTCTTCGGGCACTCCGTAAGCCACGAATACGTCGATCATAAAACGGTTCATCAGATCCCATGCTACATACGGTCTTGTTTCCATGCTCAGTCATCCTTTCCTGTGCAAAATTCTACTAATTTATACCATATCATATTCTCTGATTTTTTGCCATAGATGTATCACAGATAGTGGGCTCGGAACGGTTCTGACTGACATCTTCAAATACTGAACTATGATGGCGGAGGTTGCGGGTGACTTTTCGGGCGCGGCGCAAGCCCGTCAGATGGATGAGATTCTTGAAAACGCAGCTTGCCGTAATCAGGGAGAATCGCACACGGATGTGCGATTCAGGGCCCACAGTGCCCGGATGGCATTTGGGCCCGACCCGTGTATAGCGTAAATCGCAGGCCTGCGTTTTCTTAGAAGATCACCATATGGCGGAAAGCGACCGTGAAAGTGCACCCGAACCGACAAAGCCATCATAATCAACCATGGCTATGTCAGTCAGAACCGTTCTCGGATTTCATCCACTTTCTGGCAGGCCTCAGAATCAGCGTCGCTACAAGCAACAGCACCGCCGTAGTCGCAAGACTCAGGGGATACACCAGCATGATATTGGAAAAGGTGCGGAATCTGGGGAACACCGCGTAGATCCAGGTGATGCGGACGCCGCAGACGCCGATCATGGTAAGGACTGCGGGGATCACGGAGATTCCGAAGCCACGAAGGTACCCTGACAGGGACTCATAGGTCAGGCTGAAGTAATAGGCCGAAAAGATCAAAAGCAGACGTACATACCCCACTTCCACCACCTGGGGATCGGGATTGAACACCGAAAGCATCCGCTTTCCGAAAAACAGCACCAGGGCTATGGCCATGCCGAGAAAGACTGCTCCTTCTCCCAAACACAAAAACAGGGTCTTTTTACAGCGCTTGATCTTCCCTGCACCGAAATTCTGTCCCACGAAGGTAGTTGTGGCCTGTGCAAAGCTATTGAATACCTGATACACAAAGATCTCAATATTGAAGGCTGCAGAGGATGCTGCCATAACAATGGTTCCCAGGCTGTTGATGGCCGACTGGATCAGAATGTTTGCAAAACCAAAGACGGATGATTGGAGCCCTGCGGGAATACCGATGCGAAGAATCCTGGACAGGATCTGTCCGTCGATCTTCAGTTCTCTTCGCCTCAGGCGTACCGGAGAATCGGGCTTGTTCAGATCCCGCAGCAGGATTCCGGAGCTGACACCGTTGGAGAGGACGGTAGCCGCTGCCACGCCTTCCACGGTCATGTGCAGGATCAGCACAAAGAACAGATTCAATAAGACGTTTAGCAGGCCGGAAAATACCAGCGCCATCAAAGGCGTCCTGGTATTGCCCAGCCCACGGAAAATTGCGGATATGAAGTTATACAGAATGATCACGGGAATTCCGAACATATAGACACGGAAATACAGAAGTGCCATAGGAAGCACTTCCTCCGGGATACTTTGGGAACGAAGGATAGGTCCGGAAAAAAGCTCCGCCAAAACAGCCAAAACCAGTCCTGAAAGCAGGGCAAATACAATGGAGGTATGAGCCGCTTTCCGGATGGCCCTTTCATCCTTACTTCCCACAGAATTGGCAATGATGACATTGGTACCCAGAGAAATTCCCATGAAAAGGTTCAAAGCCAGTCCTACAAGGGGACTGTTGGCACCTACCGCCGCCATAGCCAGTGCCCCTTTATCTCCGGTAAACCGTCCGACAACCGCAATATCCGCAGCATTGAAAAGCTGCTGCAAAATGCCCGTTGCCGCCAGGGGAAATGCATATTTCAGGATCTTGTCCCACAAGCTCCCCTCATACATACTTTCAGCCTGTTGTTTTTCCTGTTTTATCATTTTACTTTCTGGCTCTTTCCCTTCATGCCTTTTGCTCTGAGGATGGTCTTATAGGCTTTCTTTTTCTTGGAAGGCACCTTTGCCTGGGCCTTGGGATGAATCTTTCCAAAGGCGTTTTTCCCTACGCTCTTTTTCGTAAGAAGCTTGGTCTTAATGGTAATCTTCTTTAAGTTTTTGCATCCATAAAAGGCATTTTTGCCGATCTTTTTAATGTTCTTACCAATGGTGATCTTTTTCAGTTTCCTGTTGTTCTTAAAGGCGTTTGCCTTGATCTCGGTTACCTTATAAGCCTTGCCGCAAATGGTGATCTGATCCGGGATTACCAGTTCAGCCGCGGTTTCATCCTGAGGGCCCCCGTAGGTTACGGTAAGGTTTCCTGCTTCCGTAGAGGTTACCAGATAGATACCCTTGGAGCTTTCATCCTTTACGGTTTCTCCCTTTGCAGGATCCTTAGTTCCGGCATCCGTCTTTTTGGCAATGCTTCTGGTCTCGGTGTGATTCTTATCCCGGGAGCATACACGCATTTCCTGTCCTTCTGCATCCCCGGTGGCTTCCTTTGTAATCTTCCACTCTCCCCAGTCGTGTCCCAGGGCTGCATGGATCATGGTGTTATGATCCGGGATCACTTTCGTACCTTCTGCATCTGAAAACCACTTGCCGCACTTACTGCAGATATAATAGGCATCATTGCCTGCTTCTTCACAGGTGGCGTCCTTCTTTGCTACAGGCTTTATGTCATGCCCGCTTTTCCACTTGGCATAGATTGTTATGTCAGATAGTACAGGATCGGCAAAATCGTACTCCTGCAAGCATTGGGAATCTTTATACCAGCCCTCAAAGACCTTACACTCCGCCGTCGGATCCTTTGCAGGTTTTGTTGCACGTCTTCCCCCGGTAATGCTCTGCTTTTCAGGGGCACTGCCAATGCCACCCACATCAAAGGTCACTACAACCTTCGGAGCCGGGCCGATCAAGACATGGGTTGCCTCCGATCCGTCACCATTGACAATCATATTCCCTGCGGAAAATCCAGCATCCTCCGGAAACAGGATGATACTGCCGTTATAACATTTGATCTCCCCGACAACGGTGATGGCTGCCGTCGCTCCCGTAGCTTCCACAGATCCTGCGTTAATTTCCAGATTGTCTTTCGAACTGATTCCGGAAGCTTCCGTTGAAGTTGCAGTCACTTTTCCGCCATTTACAATAATGCTTCCATTTGCAATAAAAGCTTCTGCTTTGTTGGCCCGGGCGTTCAGCATTCCGGAAATGATGCCGGATCCTCCCACAGTAAGGGCGGCTTCAGCCCCACTTGCTTTGAAGTCTGCTGTTCCGGTAAGATTCAGCGCTTTTTTTATGTAGCATGCACAATTTGAAGTAGCCTCAGCTGTCAACTGACCGGATACATCAGCCGAGCCCCCTGTTACATAAAACCCATAGGTTCCGTCTTTCGTAAATACATCGACACTTCCGGATATATCAGCCCATCCTATTTTTACCTGAACAGCAGCCGTTCCCGACTCCGTCGTGGCATCCAAATTTCCCGACACCTTCAGATTGCCATCAACATATACAGCAGTCTCCTTCTTGGACGATGCAGTCAAGGATCCCGGTATTTCCAAATCAGATGCATAAACCGAATAATTCTGATTTGAAGAAAGGGTCAAATCTCCGATCATCGTCAGCTTGCTGCCACCGGCCATATAAATCACACATTCGGTATCTGCATCTAAATCAGCTGTTCCATCGATGGTCAGATCACCCAGGGAATAGATCTGTGCTTGTACAGGTGCTGTAGGAGCAGATCCCGTGATTCCGGTTACATTTGCAAAGGTCAGGGTATGGGTCATTGGATCATAAGAGGCCTTCCCTCCCAGAACTCCCTGTATTTCTGTTGCATTTCCCTCTGTTACCCGGGTATTTCCTATCCACAATGAGTACTGCTCAGATCCCTCGATGATTACCTCCTTTTCATAAGTAATACCATCGATGGTTACACTTGTACACACCACCGGAGAAGTAAAGGATTGGATCGATGCATTTTTCGGACTGCTTATGGCTGCATCACCCTGCAGCTTAATGCCATCTGTTACGTGCACATAAATCGCAGCAGTATCCCCTTTTGCCAGAATTTTACCTCCGTCAATAGTCAGCTTCTTTTTAAGGTTGATTCCATAGGTTTTCCCTGAAGCTTCTATTTCCCCTGCTGAGATTTCCATGGTGTTATTGGAAAAGATTCCGTCCTTATTCAAACCGGTTGCAACGATCTTTCCTCCGTAAAGGTTCAGCCCCGAATTTGCATATATGCCGTCATAATCGGATGCAGCCGTCAGGGTTCCTCCACTCATAAATAACTTTTGGGCATAAACTGCAGCCCCGGAGCCCGGGTTATTCGTCACCTTTGCTTCCACGGTTCCGCCATTGATTGTCAAATGTTTTTCCCCATCGCAATAAATCGCATAGGAATCATCTCCGGTGGCGGCAGCTTTCACCAATCCCCCATTTACGGTTAGATTTCCATGAATCGAATGATCTGTCGCGCTCTTGGTGGTAGCCTCCAGCACACCACCATTGACTATAGCCTCTCCCGAAACTGAGACGGCGGCAACCGTATTTCCTGCTCCCTCCGCATTCACATAACCGTCATTCAGCACCAAATCCCTTGATACAGCGATAGCAGCACCACCACCATTATTCTTTGCAACCAACGAGCCGCCGTCAATCACCAGAGCATTGATACAACTAATTCCGGGAGCATTACCATTCAGGCCTGCTTCCAAAGATCCCTCTTCAGAAATTCGAATGCTACCTGCCTTAACGGCATAATAATTCGTCTCCTTCGCTGAAGCCTGCAGGGATCCGTTTAGAACAAGCTTCGAATTTCCATCCACCGATACTCCGTAAACATCTCCACTTGCTGTGATTGTACCGTTAATAGTAAGGGTTCTGTTTGGTGCTACACGGATAGCCTGATACGCTGCCTCGGAGTTCAGCACTGCCTCCCCTTCTATTGTCATATCCTGTCCAATCCACAACAGAGCGTTATCTTCATCGGA
The DNA here is from genome assembly GCA_016282595.1 of Lachnospiraceae bacterium. Lineage (GTDB taxonomy): Bacteria > Bacillota > Clostridia > Lachnospirales > Lachnospiraceae > RGIG7926. The sequence goes on along the minus strand of JAEEKV010000050.1, from coordinate 1,481 downwards.
CTTATTATCCTTTACGCCGGTCACGCCGCTGACAACTCCGTTGAAGGTAAGAACCCCTTTATCCGGATCAAAGGTCGCACTTCCGCCTCCCCGAATGCCGGGAATCCGGTAGCAATTATCGCTGTTAATACGGCTGTTTCCCACCCAGATATCGTACCATTGTACATCTACAAAACGTATATTTTTGACAGGGTTGCCTTTGCTATCTACAAATTCCTTTTGGTTGTCTCTTAGCACGATATTCTCACTATCTCTGTAATAGGTATCCTGATAGGTAGAGATCATTCCGGCACTCATGGCTTCATAGGTTCCGGAAGCAGTAATATCACACTCATAGATTTCCATTCCTCCGGCACTTACAATACCGACGCCGTTTTTTCCTCCTGCAGTTGCAGTCACTTTACATCCATCAGAAAATGTAAGCGTCGAAACCGGGGAACTCATATGAATGGCCTGTGATTTCTCGGAAGCAGGCAAATCGGCATCATCCTCAACAATAACAGCCGCATTCACTTCCCCGACGATATCCATGGCCGCATAGGCCCGGATTGCCTCACCCCAGCCTCCGTAAACCGTCGCATTGACTAAGGCTCCTTTGTACACGGAAATATAACTGGCAAGTACAGCGCTACCCCCTTCCCTGCGACTGGTTGCCGTCAGTTTTCCCTGCACGTACAGGTTTCCGATACTATAAACTGCACATTTCCCGGACACTTCAATATCCGCATCGGAAAGAATATACATACCATCCGTAAAATCGCCTACAACTTCAATCCCGTAGGTGGCTTCATCATTCAAAAGGGATGCATTTCCCTTGATGTTCAAGGTTCCCTTCCCTTTGGCATAAACCTGAGCATATGCGGGATTTGCTTCATCCCCTATATTATACAAATGCTTCGGATCTACACCTGCGAAGTTGTGGAAGGTAAGGGTATTATCTCCGTTATCATACTCCGCATATCCACCGCCGCTTTCTCCGTTTTTATCATAGATCCTCGTATGATCCGAATCAAACTGCTGATCTCCGATCCAGATACCATAAGAGGTGGGGCCTGCTTTTACCTTTGCCGCCGGGATTGCCGCAAAGAGGATAGCCAGTGCAAACGTTGTGATCGTCCAAAGAATCGTTCTGCTTCTTTTTTCCATGATACTTCCTCCCACTTTTTCTGCCCCTGTGTATTTTGAATCGGGCATTGCTTTACGTTGCAAAACAGACGCCGCAGCGCCTGTTTTCTTATCATCCTATGTATATGCAAAAGTTAGCTACCGCTAACTTTAATACCTTTTCAATCTGTAGGAATCTCCGACATCTCACCATCTGCAGGTGCTTCTGCTCCCGGTGCTCCCTCTTCCGGAGGCTGCACAGCTTCTGCGTCAGTGGGCGCAGGGGCTTCTTCCTGGGGCTGAGGCGCAGGAGCTCCTCCCTGCTTCAATACTGCGGTGCCGTTTCCGGACTGGATGGAAACATCAACAGAGGAAAG
>JAEEKV010000049.1 GCA_016282595.1 Lachnospiraceae bacterium | reverse complement strand
TTATCTCCGCCGGGGTTGTCTCCGCCGGGGTTGTCTCCGCCGGGGTTGTATGCGATCCCATTATCCTCTTTTGTATCGGGATCCACCGCATTGATCTCGTTTGCCTTTGCCCAATTCCATGGATACGAATCCTTTTTGCAGACAAACTTAACCTTCTTGTTTCCGTAAAACGCTTCCTGTCCGATTTCTTCCACGCAGGACCCATCTGTTGCAGATTTAAAGGTCACCGTTGTTAAGTTATCATTATCGGTAAATGCATATTTACCGATTTTCTTTACACTTGCTGGAATTGTAATGGTCGTCAATCCGTCGCATCCGTTAAAAGCACGCAGTCCGATTTCGGTCACTGTCTCCGGGATCGTGATGGATGTCAGGCCTTCATTTCCGTAAAAAGCATCTGCTCCGATGACCTTCACATTACTTGTCAGCTGCGAACTGCTGCAGCCAAGGATTACGGTTCCGGTTGATTTTTTCAGAAGGATATTTCTGCCCTCCTCATCCGAATAAACCGCATTTTCGGATGCAACAGTGATCGTTTCCAAAGCACAACAGTTATAGAATGCATTTTCGCCAATGGTCGTCAGCGTTGCCGGAATATTCAGGGCCTTTGTTTTTTTGCAATTTTGGAAAGCCAATGAACCAATGCTTTCCAACTTGGATGGGAGCGTCGGAATGACAAGTTCTTCACAATGCTGAAAACAGGCATTCCCGATCGTTTTCAGACTGTCCGGAAGGTTTATTTGGGAGAGTTTTTTACATCTCCAAAAAGCATAATTCCCGAACTCCGTCACATTACCACGGATCGTCACAGCTTCCAGATTTCCACAATCTGTAAAAGTGTCGATATCAATCTTTGTAATGCCGCTGCCAATGGTCGCCTGCGTCATTCCATAATCGTAAGCAAATGCAAACTTCCCAAGAGCTGTTGCGCGATCCGGAATGTTTACACTTTTGAGCGAAGTGCAGTTATGGAAGGCATATTCACCGATGGTAAGTTCCGCCTGGTTCTCAGAATCTACCGGTGCCGAAAATGTAATACTTTCAAGACCTGAGCAGGTATCAAATGCATGGTTTCCGATCTTGCAGATGTTTTCCGAAATCGTAACCGATTTAATCTTACCCAGATTCATAAAGGCGTAATCTCCAATGGCACTTACCTCCCCCTTGATTTCGAGCGTCGTGATCTGATCTTTATACTTTGCATACCCCGGCTGGTTTGTATCAGAATAATCTTTCATTGCGCCCATACCGGTTATTTTGAGTTTGCCTTCATCTTCATAAAATGCCCAGACTACGGATCCACAGGGTCCGGTTTCTGTCGGATCCGTTTCCGCCGCTACCGGGATCCGCAGCATTGCGGTTAACAGGAAGGCAAACAAAAACAGGAAGCCGACTCGCTTTTTCATGAACAAACTCTCACCTTTTCTTTTCATGATCCGTTCCTCCTCTATTTTTCAATAGTTTTTTGGCTCTGTATATCCATATTAATTCATTTTATGTCAAGTTATATTTTCTCGGTTTATTCAGCAACCGATCCGCTGTTAACCGGGAATGTAAAGTAGGTATCCGGGAAGGGTTCCTCCTTCAGCGTGAAATGCCACCATTCTTCCTCAAGGGGTTTGAATCCGTGAGCAAGCATGGCATCCCGCAGGATCATCCTGTTATCATATTGTTCTTTTGTGATATCTGTATAATCCGGATGGGAAAGTTCGCCGAAATAATCAAAGGTTCCGCCCATATCCACTTCCCGTTCCGTCGTCATGTCAAAGAGAGTAAGGTCCACTGTGCTGCCCCGGCTATGCCCGGAATGCTCGGCAATATAGCCCTGCGGGAAAAGGACCTCTTTATCCAGCTCCGGATAAAAGTATTCCTTCATTTTGGTATCATCCGGATCCAGAGCCCAGTTCATGAAATGGGTAACGGCCTTCTGGGGACGATAGGCATCAAAAATCTTTAATCTGTAACCTTTTTTCATCAGGTCATCACTTACTTCTTTCAGGGCCGCTCCCGCTTCCTTTGTGATCAGGGCAACCGGCTCCTCATAGCCGTCGATCCGCTCTCCCACAAAATTATAAGTAGAATAATACCGGATCTCCAAAACCGCATCCGGTACTGCTTCGCTGAGCAGAACGAAGTCAGAAGCATCATCTGAAAGGTTCACATCGCTTTCTTCTGCGGCAGCGCTCTCCGTCTCCTGTGCCCGGGTCAGGTGATCCATGGTATCGATCACAACCGTGCAGTCAGGTTTTACCGTCTGCATCACAATCTTCATGATGTTCTCAGGTAATGCCACACATCCGCCTGTATAGGTCTTCCATGAGCCAAAGCAATGCAGAAAGATTGCAGAGCCTCTCCCGGCTGTTCCATCTTCGTTAAAACTGATATTCAGGCAATACTGATACTCATAGGAATAGTCGATGATATGCTCGCTGTCCGTCATATCAAGATCGGGATAGTCGTTGATATTGACCATCTCATTGTAATGCATTCCGTCTCTTGTATCTCCCGACCAGTAGATGTCCTCATCCACTTTGACATAAGGGATGGCGCAGCCCGGATCATCAGCGATCCCAAAAGCTTTATTAAAGTGATAGGTTCCTATGGGTGTCTGGCCGCAGCCTTCCTTATGATCTTTATCAAGGCACAATCCGTTTTTCCCCACATATGCAGGCGTGGATAAAACCTGTTCCCACTCGCCTGCTTCGTTTTTTTCATGCATGGTGACGGATGCCGTTGTCTTATCCATTCCCATTCCGGCGACAATAAACAACTGCGTCACACTGTCATCCTTGGCTTCTGCAAGGGCATTTACCCAATCCGGGGATGGCTCTTTTTCATGATTGGAAGAAAACAGGGAATCCGATTTATTCCCATCATCAGCTTTTTTTCCATCCTGCTTATCAGAGTCATTTTCTGTGTCTGACACACTTTCCGTTTGGGTATCATCCCCGGTCGGGGCATCAACGCTTTGCGTATCCTCTTGTGTCTTAGAAACCGCATCACCTGCTGCAGAAATGTCCGTGTTTCCGGTATTTGCGCTCTCATCGGCTTTCTTTCCGCACGCACAGAGCATGCAAAAAACGATCAGCACCATAAGTAAGCTTCTGAATTTTTTCATCTTCATGATCCGGTTCCTTTCATATATGTACGGCCTACTATCTTGCACTTATTTTTTCTGGACAGAGTATCCGAACTTGCCCAGCTTTTCTCCGAGTCCAAAGTACTCTCCGTGGGAGTATGCCACAAGATGGGTACTGTTAAGTTCGTATTTGCCGCTTTCATTCATGTACTGATCATCCACGGTGACGCCAACTACTTCGGCAATGAACATATCGTGGCTGCCCAGTTCTTTGACTTCTTTTACCTTACACGCAAGGGAGAGCGGGCTTTCTGCGATAGCCGGCGCAGATACGCCTTCGATCTGAACGGGTGTTAAATTCATCTCTTTGAACTTGTCCACGTCCCTGCCGGATTTCACGCCGCAGTAATCCGTTGCAAAAGTCAGGTCCTCCGTTACCAGGTTGATCACGAACTCTCCCGTATGCTCAATGATGTCATGGGAATAACGCTCCTTGCGCACAGAGATGGATACCATGCAGGGATCGGAGCAGATGGTTCCCGCCCAAGCCACTGTGATGATATTGGGTTTTTCACCACTCTCGCCACAGCTGACCATGATCACCGGAAGAGGATAGAGCATGTTTCCGGGTTTCCAATTCATCTTTGCCATTTGTATACCTCCTAAACTGTTTAGTTTTTTAGACCAGCGGTGCAAAAAGTCTTGCCACCTGCCCCACCGCACGGTAGCCCAGCGGAAGGTCCACATAGTACTGCATATCGACCTTTTTGCACTCTGTCAGGGTCTTTTCAAAATCGTCATTGATCTGCCCGATCACAGGATTTTTCAAAAGCAAAGTCGCACACTCGAAGTGCTGATAGAGGGAACGGAAATCCAAATTGATGGAACCCACCACCGCCTTGTTATCATCCGAAATGAATTCCTTGGCATGCACGAAGCCCGGCAGGTATTCATAGATCTTCACGCCGCCGTCAAGAAGCTGCGGATAATAGGTTCTTGC
>JAEEKV010000048.1 GCA_016282595.1 Lachnospiraceae bacterium | reverse complement strand
TGGTATGATAACAAAGGCCATGCGCAGATATGCCGAAAACTGGCAAGAGGATGGATAGCAGATGAAAGGGCTCGCAAAGGACAAAAGAGAAAAAGCGATCATTGCAGTATTGCTGGTGCTTTCGGCGCTTGCAAGCCTGACGAAGCTTTTGATCGGCTTTGATATCGATGAGGGCTATGCTCTGGCGATGCCCTTCCGTCTTTTGCAGGGAGACTGGCTTTTTGGGCAGATGTGGGAGATCCACCAGACCTCTTCCCTGCTGCCGGCCCTTTTTATGCTGCCTTTTTGGGAGCTGACCCATTCCACGCAGGGGATGGTGCTTTATGTTCGCATCATAGCTTTGGCGATCCATCTGGTGATGACGGCGCTGGTATATGGGATGCTGACAGAGAATGGACAGTCTGAGAAACCCCATGGCCTTGGTGTTTGGATCCCGGTCCTTATCTATTTCAATCTGCTTCCGAAGTGGATGATGAGTCTGGATTTTTCCATGCAGCAGCTCTGGGGGATGACTCTGATCTGCTACTGTCTGTGGTTGGAGAGAGAATATAAAAAAGCGATTGTTACCGTATTAACGGGAATTGCCCTGAGTCTGACCATCCTGGGTTATATCGGTATGATCGTTTTATACCCGGCAATCCTCATCTGGTACCTTTGTATCGAGAAAGGCGAAATTAAATCACGAATTAAGAAAACGATCATTCTAACAGCTACCTGTGCAGTCATGGCGATGCTGTTTCTCGGTTTGGTATTGTGCAAAACGGATCCGGCCAGATTTTTGGAATCCATTCCTCAGATCTTTACAGATGGTACCCATTCCCTGGGAATGAAAGATCGGCTGTTATTATATGTGAGACAATGGCTAAATGTAGGAAAGCAGTGGGCGGTCTTTTTGATAGCCGGGGGCGCTTTGACAGTCATCGTCTGCAAGGTAAAGAAGATCAAAGTAGATCTGCATTTGCTGACTTCGGCAGTGATTGCCGTTACCTCTCTTCTTATAATAGGAGGAGAGATCGTGGGGATCAAAATGGGCCCCTTCCATTTTCAGTCCCGCCTTCTTTTGATCGCATTTTTATTATGCTTATCCCTGGGGATGAGAAAGAAGAGCCTGAAGGAAATCCTGCAAGAAGGCTCGCTTTTTACCCAGATCTGTTACTTGTCGGCGGTGTCCTTTCTGGGGATCCTGCTGTTTTCCAATGTAGGACCGGACTCCAGCAGCTCCTACCTGTCTCTGATGTTGACGGTGTTGTTTGCAGCCTATCTGCAGAGGGAAAGCGAAGCTAACCGTGAAACTGAGAAGACGAAAAAACCAAAAGAAGCAGGCAGCAAAGCGCCCCTGCAGCAGATTTTCACAGTAGGCGCTGCGATTTTGTTTGTGCTTTCGGTATTGATGTGCAAGGGCTTTTTTGTCCGCTATACGGAGTATTTTCCTGCTAACATCATGCAGCGCCGGGAGGTAGTAGCCGCAGGACCTCAAAAGGGCGTGTACCTTCTGGAGGAGGATCTGAAAACAGAGAAAGAGCAAAGAGAAGCCATCGAGAGTGTTACGGCAGAGGTGGAAAGTGCCATGCTTCTTGGAACCGACCAGATCCTGGATCTGTCCATGGAGTGCAGATGCATTTGTCCTTCCACCATCAGTACCCCTGCCTTTAATGAGCAGTGGATCACCTACTTAGAGGAGTTTGAGACAGAGCTTCCGGATGTGATCTTTATCTCCAAGAATACCGTAGATAACCGGGAGAAGTTCTTTTCGCAGAACGTTTTCGGCAAGTGGATCTCGGAGCGCTATGAGACAGGCGCCATGCAGGAAAATGACAGTATCTGCTGGGTTTATCGCAAGGGATTTTAACAGATTTTGGATCTTGGAAGATGTAAAAGATAGATTCATATAGAAGAAAAGAGGAGAAAGTTATGAGCTGGGAAGAAAAAGTCAGAAAGGTTGAGCCTTACGTTCCGGGAGAACAGCCGAAGTTCTCGGATATGGTAAAGCTGAATACCAATGAATGTCCCTATCCGCCTTCCCCTATGGTGGAGCAGGAACTGAAACTGATCAATGAGCAGGAGTTTCGGCTGTATCCTGACAATGAGGCGTCGGAGCTGGTACATGCCCTGGCGGCCTACTACCATACCGACAGCAACCGGGTGTTTGTGGGCGTCGGATCCGATGATGTACTGGCCCAGGTGTTCTTAACCTTTTTTACAAACGGACAGCCCCTGCTGTTTCCCGAGATCACCTATTCCTTCTATGAAGTATGGGCCAATCTGTACAAGATTCCTTATAAAAAGCTGCCGCTGACGGAGGACTGGCATCTGGATGGATTTACCAATCCTGCAGATCAGGTGGGAGGCATTATCTTTGCCAATCCCAATGCCCCCACAGGTATTTATGAGCCCGTATCCTACGTGGAAGAGGTGGTAAAAGCCCATCCTGACTGCGTAGTAGTGGCAGATGAAGCCTATGTTGACTTCGGCGGAGAGAGCGCGCTGCCTCTGACGGAAAAATACGACAACCTGCTGGTGGTGCAGACCTTTTCCAAGTCCAGAGCCATGGCGGGAATGCGTATCGGGTTTGCCATCGGCAATGAAAAGCTGATCTCCTATTTGAAGGCGGTGAAATACTCCATCAATTCCTACACCATGAATACCACATCCATCCGCCTGGGCCTGGCAGCCGTCAGGGATGATGCTTATTTTAAGACCATTGTGGGCAAGATCGTGGAGACCAGAGAATGGTTTAAAAAGGAAATGGCAGCCCTTGGTTTTACCTTCCCGGATTCCATGACCAACTTCGTGTTTGTCCGTCATAACCGGGTGAGCGGAAAAGAGCTTTATGAGCTTTTGCGGACCCAGAACATTTTCGTGCGCCACTTCAATGATCCACTCATCGATGATTATCTGCGCATTACCATCGGTACCAGGGAACAGATGGAAAGACTGCTGGACTTTTTGCGTGTCTATCTGGGATAGGATGATCCCATCTGAAAAATAAACGAGAATTCGGAGGAACTATGTTAAGAAAATATATCTGGGTATTTATTGTATCTATGGTGCCCCTCATTGAGCTGAGAGGCGCGATCCCCATCGGCGTGAAAATGCACCTTCCCATTGTGCCTGTATATGTCATCGCCGTCATCGGAAATATGTTGCCGGTTCCTGTCATCTTTTTCTTTGCCAGAAAGGTACTGGAATGGGGAAAGGATAAACCCGTTATCGGAAAAATCTTTACCTTCTGTCTGGAAAAGGGCAAAAAGGGCGGCGATAAGCTGAAGCAAAAGGCAGGACGCGGCCTGTTTCTGGCACTGCTTTTGTTTGTGGGCATTCCCCTTCCGGGAACGGGAGCCTGGACCGGAACTTTGGCGGCCAGCATTTTGGATATGGATTTTAAATCCAGTGTCATAGCCGTAATGCTGGGTGTACTTTTGGCAGGCGTGATCATGTGGCTGGTATCTGCAGGTGTTTTCGGAGCCCTGGAAGCCATCTTTTAACGGGTTAGCCCCAAAGGGGCATAAAAGGAGAAGCCAAGGTGGAAGAACAGAATTTGGAAAGCTATCAGGGCTTTGCGGCGGTATATGATGAACTCATGGATAATGTGCCCTATGATGCCTGGGCGGAGAGCTATGTAGAGATCCTGAGACGCTATGGCATAGAGGATGGTCTCATCTGCGATCTGGCCTGCGGCACGGGGAATATGACCCTGCGACTTGCTGAGCGGGGCTTTGATATGATCGGCGTCGATGCCTCCTTTGCCATGCTGGATCTTGCCAGGAAAAAGGATCCCGAAGGGAAGATCCTGTTTTTGGAGCAGGATATGTGTGAGTTTGAACTCTACGGAACGGTTCGGGCAGTGACCCTTGCCTGTGACAGTCTGAACTACCTCTTATCTGAGGAACAGGTTCTGACCCTGTTTCAGCTGGTGAACAACTATCTGGACCCCGGCGGGGTGCTTATCTTTGACTTTAATACCACGGAAAAATACCGGGACCTCATCGGTGAGCAGGTCATCACCGAAAACCGGGAGGATTGCAGCTTTATCTGGGACAATTACTATGATGAGGAGTCCCGGATCAACGAATGCCACCTGACCCTGTTTTTACAGGAGGGACAGGAGGGACTGTTTCGAAGGCTGGAGGAAACCCATCTGCAAAGAGGCTATGAAAAGGAGCAGATCCTTTCCCTTTTGCAACAGGCCGGACTTGTGGTGGAATCTGTTATGACCATGGAACAGGCGGGGCTTCCGGAGGATGACGGACGGCTTTTGGTGGTAGCCAGAGAAGCGGAAAAACAGAAAGAACTAAAGTAAAGAGATAAAAGTACAATGGATCAAGAGAATAAAATGGAACAGGAAATGAAAGAAGCCACAGGCCGTGTGGTCCGCATGACGGCAGCCAATCTTCAGCTGCGGGCCTTTGCCGTGGAAAGTAAATACATCGTAGAATATGCAAGAAAGGCACATGAAACCTCTCCTGTGGCAACAGCAGCCCTGGGACGGCTCCTTTCTGCAGGGGCCATGATGGGAGCCATGCTGAAAAATCAGCAGGATCTTTTGACCCTTCAGATCAAATGCGACGGCCCCATCCGGGGACTGACCGTAACGGCGGATGCAAAGGGAAACGTGAAGGGCTATGTGAACGTACCCCGGTTTGAAGGCTTTGCAAGACCGGACCACAAATTGGATGTGGGAGGCGCCCTGGGCTACGGGACTTTGACCGTCATCAAGGACCTTGGGTTAAAGGAGCCCTTTGCAGGGACTACGGAACTGCTGACGGGAGAGATTGCAGAGGATCTGACCTACTATTTTGCCACCTCGGAGCAGACCCCCTCCAGTGTGGGACTGGGTGTACTGCTCAATAAGGAAGATGGCTCCGTCAGACAGGCGGGAGGATTTTTGATCCAGGTGATGCCGGAGGCAAAGGATGAGGTAATCGATGTTCTGGAGCAAAACCTTTCCGGGATTCAAAGCGTTACCGCTTTGCTGGAGGACGGATGCGACGCCGTGCAGATGCTGGAGCGGATCCTTGCCGGACTTGATCCACAGCTTGAGCAGGAAAGCCCTTGCCGGTTTGCCTGCGACTGCAGCAGAGAAAAGATTGAAAAAGTGCTCCTTTCCCTGGGAGAAAAGGATCTTTCGGACCTTTCAGAGGGGAAGGATGATGTGGAAGTAAAGTGTCATTTTTGTAACAGCGCTTACCGTTTTTCACCCGCAGAGATACGGGATATGCTCTCGGCGGTGAGAGAAGGCGCAAAAGGGAAGCAGTAAGGACATAAAAAGGAGGCATCAGAATGCAGGACGGTTTTATCAAAGTAGCGGCTATGACGCCGAAGGTAAGGGTGGCGGATCCCTATTACAATGCGGACAAGATCATGGAGCTCATGGACGAAGCAGAGGAAGCAGGGGCTAAGATCGTGGTCTTTCCGGAGCTTTGCATCACGGGCTATACCTGTGAGGACCTGTTTTACCAGCAGACGCTTTTAGATGCGGCAAGAGAAGCGCTGATGCAGATCGTTGCCCACAGCGACGGCATGGATGCGGTTTTCTTTGTGGGACTTCCCTTTGAACACGGCAATAAGCTGTATAACGTGGCAGCAGTGGTGAACTGCGGCGAGCTCATGGGACTGGTGCCCAAGAAAAACCTGCCTATGTACGGGGAATTCTATGAGGGCAGACATTTTTATCCCGGCAACGGCCTTTGCGTTATGACGGAGTTCGACGGCCAGGAGGTGCCCTTCGGAACGGATATCCTCTTTGAGTCCGATGCCATCCAGGGACTGTCCATCGGGGTGGAGATCTGTGAGGATCTCTGGAGCGTGGTAAGCCCTTCCACCCAACATGCTTTGGCAGGAGCCAATGTCATCGTCAACCTTTCCGCCTCCAATGAGACAGTAGGAAAAGAATCCTTCCGCAGAAAACTGGTAACTATGGCCAGTGCAAGACTTTGCTGCGGTTATATCTATGCCTGCGCCGGTTACGGAGAATCCAGCCAGGATCTGGTCTTCGGCGGCCATAACCTCATTGCGGAGAACGGTCAGCTTTTGGCAGAGTCCCAAAGATTTACCAATGAAGCCATCTATACGGATCTGGATCTGCAGAAGATCCGGTTTGAAAGAAGAAGGGTCAACAGCTTTGCACCCAACCAGACGCCGGAATATCTGCTGGTGCCGTTGGGACTGGTAAGACAGGAAACCGAGCTTTCCAGAACCTTTGCAAAAAAGCCCTTTGTACCGGATGATACCAGAGAAAGAGACAGAAGATGCGACGAGATTTTGACCATCCAGGCCATGGGCCTTGCCAAGCGGATGGAGCATACAAAAAGTCAGTGTGCCGTCATCGGTCTTTCCGGCGGATTGGATTCCACCCTTGCCTTTTTGGTCATTGCCAAGGCCTATGATATCTTAGGACTTCCCAGGGAGACGATCCTTCCTGTTACCATGCCGGGCTTCGGTACCACGGGACGGACCAAGGACAATGCCACGAAGCTGGCAAAATGCCTGGGCTGTGAGCTTTTGGATATTTCCATTGCAGATTCCGTTACCCAGCATTTCAAAGACATTTCCCAGGATCCCGAAAACCGGGATGTAACCTATGAAAATGCGCAGGCCAGAGAGCGGACCCAGATCCTTATGGATCTGGCAAACCAGAAGGGTGGCCTTGTCATCGGAACCGGAGACCTTTCCGAGTTGGCCCTTGGCTGGGCGACCTACAATGGCGATCATATGTCCATGTACGGCGTCAACGGCGGCATTCCCAAGACCCTGGTACGCCATCTGGTACGCTACTATGCAGAGACCTGCGGGGATGAAACCCTCAGACAGGTGCTGCTGGACGTTTTGGATACTCCGGTCAGCCCTGAACTTTTACCGCCTAAGGACGGTGAGATTGCCCAGAAGACAGAGGATCTGGTAGGGCCCTACACCCTTCATGATTTCTTCCTGTACTACATGCTCAGATGGGGATACGGACCCAGGAAGATCTACCGCATCGCCTGTGAAACCTTTATTTTAGAGGAGGAAGAGGCAGATGGCGGTGATGGTGAGTGGTTTGATGCCCATGAGATCTTCCAGTGGCTTAAGGTCTTTTTCCGTCGCTTCTTTGCACAGCAGTTTAAGCGCTCCTGCCTGCCCGACGGACCGAAGGTGGGATCCGTGGCCCTGTCTCCGAGAGGAGATCTTCGGATGCCTTCCGATGCCGTAAGCCGGGTATGGCTCAGAGAACTGGAGGAGCTGGAGGAGGAAGTATCTCAGCTTTTATAGCAAGATCGTACTAGGAAAAATACACATAAAGAGGTATAATAATTAAATACGTTATACGGGGGTGATATCAGACTATGAAACATGCGAAACTGCTAAAATGTAAAAGGCGTTTCTGGGTAATGGCGGGACTGTCCGCACTGCTTGCGCTGGGCTCTTTTTCCACAAGGACCCTTGCCGCCGGTGAGGGAGACGATTATCCCGATACCCTGTCCACGGCAACGCCCGTCTCCTGCGGCACCATCTATGAAGGGACCATTGGGGATGATGAAGATGTGGATGTGCTCTCTTTTACCACGGATACATCCACTTCGGCCTATACCATCAATGTGACGGCTGTTGACGATATGCCGCTTTCCATAAGGGTGTATTCGGAAAGCTCTCCTAATGTCATTGACGGCGGTTCCTTTTCGGTTGCATCCGCAAGGACCATGGCCAAATCCTATGCCCAGCTGGAGCGGGGCAAAAAGTACTGGATCCAGATCGTGGGCTCCGGCTACTATGACAGCGGCAGATGGCGGGTGCTCATTTCCAAGATCGCCGATGATGCGGGCAATGATTTTCAATATGCCAAAAAGATCTCGGTGGGAAAGACCGTAAACGGCAAGTTTGAAGTGAACCTGGATACGGATTATTATACCTTCAAGACACCGAAGGGGGCAAAGAGCTATTGGATCGATTTCCACAATAAGACCGGGGCGTCCCAGATGAACTTTGTGCTGTATGCAGTCCCAAATGATCTCTCCTCCAAGGTGGGAACGGAGGGGCAGGTCTATGCGGCCAATACCTATGAGACTACCTATAAACTCAACCCCAATAAGACCTATTACCTGCGGGTTTACGGCGGAGCCGAGGACTCCACCTATTCCTTTAAGTTGAACCAGTCCGCCAAGACCATCAAAAAGCAGAAGCCGGGCAGCTTTAAGGTGGGTTCCAACTATTCCAGATCTGTCTATGTATCCTGGGAGAACAACCGTAGATACGACGGCGTGGAACTGTATCGGTCCACCAATCCCAAGAGCGGCTTTAAGAAGATCAAGGTCATTGAGAATGAGTACTATGATTACGATGACAACAAGACCGCCAAGAAGGTGAAATACTATTACAAGGCCCGCTACTTTGTGAAAGAGGGCAAGAAGAAGGTGTACAGCAAGTTTACCGCGATCAAGAGCGGATCCCACCGGTATTGATAAGAGCTTATGGGCCCCCGCCCTTAAGGATAAAGGAAAAAACGAATCATGAAAGGAGATGCGATATGGGAAGCACAAAAATGAAACGGGCAAAACGCGTTGCGGCGATCATCTTGTCGGCAGCCATGCTGATGACGGAAAGCCTTGCGGTTTTTGCCGAAGAACCTGCAGCGATACCTGCCGATACCGAAGCGGTATATGAAACGGCAGAAGAAGCAGAAGAGATCGCAGAGGGGATCTTGGAAGAGGCTGTGGAAGCAGAAGCAGAGGAGTCTGCCGAAGAGGCTGTAAAAGAAGAGTCTTCTGAGGAAGCGATGGAGGCAGAAGCAGCTGAGGAAGAGGATCTGTCCGCAGAAGGACTGGATCAGGGAACCAACGCGGTTCCGGCTGCCGTCACCGGTGTGCAGGTCGTAACCGATCCTGATATGTTAACGGGCCTTGACAGCACATTCCCGGTGCTGCTCTGGAATCCGTCCCCCGGTGTGTGCCGGTATGAACTCCAGATCAAGGATGCTCAGAACAGAGTCTATGCATCCAGTACCAAGACCACGGTTGACGGCGGTTATACATATAATTATCCGACCTCAACATCCTCTTCTGCTACCCCCAGGTATACGCTTTCTCCCAACATGAGCTACTATGCATATGTGGAGAAGGAGAGAGTGAAGGAAGGAGAGGAGAAGGAAAGTGTGCGTCCATTTGCAGTGGGACAGACCTATACCATCCAGGTCAGGGCGGTCAACCGGTTCCGCACGGATGTCACCAAGGAAGAATATGATGCCAGAGTTCCTTCCGATACGGTTTCCTATCATACGACCAAGGACGATGATAATAATACAGTCTATTACAAGGAGACCACGTTTTACGGCCCCTGGTCAGGAACGGTGACATATAAAGCGGAGGTTTCCGATGTTATCGATCCGGTGCAGATCACCGGACTGGCAGCCACCTCTCAGGATGACAGTACTGTGTATTTCACATTTGACCAGACCTTTACAAGCGGTACGGTTTACTATGAGTATTCCACCGACAACACCTTTGCCACAAAGACATCCAGTCCCGCTTCTCAGGGCGGAAAGACCTCCACAACGAAGCTGTCGATTTCCAAGTACAACCTTGAGGCGGGAACCACCTACTATATCAGGGCGTATTATCAGAACAGCCGGGGTAAGTATCTAAAGGATGCCGAAGGAAAGCGCGTGTATTCCAACGTGGCCAGCTTTATTCCCACGGAAAAGGAGAAAAAGGAGCCCAATTTAACGCCGCAGATCACCGGCCTTTCCCTGGTGAAGACCACAACAAATGAGTACACCTTCAGGTTTGCCACCACCCTGGATGACAAAAACGTAGAATGGGTACTGGAGTACGGCGAGGATGCCAACTTCCCGGATGGCAGCTATACTACCAAATACAACACCCTTGTCATATACAAGGATGACCTGGAAAGCGGGAAGGTCTATTATGTGCGTGTCCGTAGCTACGATGACAGCGGACTTACCCCCGTTTACGGCGAGCCCAGTAACGTTTTGACCGTACAAAAAGCGGTGGGCGGCGGAACCGTCAGCTTACTGGAGCAGACCTCCGGCGGTATCGTGATCGGATATCCGAAGGATGTGGCAAAGGGGGATGTCATCCAGGTGTGGCTTTCTTCCGATCCGAATTTCCAGAACAAGCCTTTTGCGACTGCGACCAGGAACTTCGGCGGTGGTTCCGACAGACTGACCTTAGGGTATGGAGCTCTGAACAATGGCTATATTGAGCCGGGCATGACAATCTATATCAAGCTTCGAAGCGGTATTGAGACATACCATGGCGGTTATAAAGCGGAGAACTATGATTGGGGAAGCTTTTCCAATACGTTGAAGGTAAAGGTCAATCCGGCAACCGCTTATCTGTATAACAAGACAGTAGGCTCCAAATCCGTTGAGCTTCTGTTTGAGAACCGCGGCGACGGACCCTGCACGGGTTATGAACTGCAGAAAAAGAATGATAAGGTCTGGGACGAGCTGACCAAGACAACGGCCTATTCCTATACCGACAAGAAGCTGAAGCCCGATACGGAATATACCTACCGGATCAGAAGCTATTATTACAACAATGCTACCAATAAGATCTGCTACGGTGACTGGACCACCTTTACCACCATGACCTGGGGTCAGAACCTGAATGTGAAGGCCATGGCAAAGAGCAAGACCAGTGTGAAGCTTAGCTGGAATAAGGTACAGGGTGCTTCCGGTTATGAGATCTACAGACTGGTAACATCTTCCACGGCAACCAATTACTCCTTTAAGAAGGGTGCAGAGGAAAGCTATGATAAGTATGTGCTTTTAAAGACCCAGAAGGGCAATTCCTATGTGGCAAAGGGTCTGGAGGCAGGCTCCAGTCAGTACTTTATCGTCAAGGCCTACAAGATGGTCAAGGGCAAAAAGTATATGATCAGCGGCAGCGCCGGTATCAGCCTGGCCTTTGACACCCTGGATATCATCAATACGGTAGTGGTTTCCGGCGGTGCGAAAAAGGTGGAGTGGAATCCGGTATATTCCGCAAACGGTTACCAGATCGATATTTACGATCAGACAACCAAGGAGTGGAAGCTGTTTAAGACCATCTCCAAGCCCAAGACGACTTCGGCTGTGCTCCCTGCTTCTACCACGGATACCTTAAAATACAGGATCAGAGCCTTCAGAAAAGGAAATCCGAAGAAGTATACCAAGTCAGAGAGCACGATTGAAGTTGGTCCCTTCCTGAATGCACCTGCCAACGTAAAGGCAAAGGCCTTGGCGGACGGATCCATTCAGGTGAACTGGTCTCCGGTACCGGGGGCAAAGTATTATAAGGTATACCGTACCACGGATCCCCAGTACGCCTATAACAGGGACAGCAAGACCTATACCTATTACAACGGAGAAGTTGTTTCCAACTACATCGCCGATAAGGCCAGCAAGACAGGTTACCGCAAGGAGTCGGATGTTGAGAAACTGACGGGAACCAGTCTGGTTGACAGAAGGATCGATTATACCGTAAACGGTATCACCACAAAGATCAACGGACCCGAGCCCGGGGTGAAATACTACTATTATGTAGTGGCATATACCAAGAGGACTCATCAGGAGAATGGCAGTGTTAAGGTCCTGGATGATTACACTCTCTACAGTAGTGACTCAAAAGCAGCCGGAGCCATCGTAGGTTCCAATGCAAAATCCCGTGCCCTGAAGACACCGAAGATCGCTAAGGCCGGCTCCAAGAAGGGCAAGGTAACCCTTAGCTGGAAGGCCGTTGAAAATGCGGAAAGCTACGTGATCTACCGCTCCACCAAAAAGAAAAAAGGTTATGTGGTAGTGGGCTATGCGGAAAATGGCAAGACAGCCTTTACGGATACCAACGTCTATAAGAGAAAGACCTATTACTACAAGGTTAAGGCAGCCATCAAGTCTCAGGTCGGTCTGGATGTGGTAGCCAAGAAGTTCTCCGGCGTTAAGGCAGTCAAAGTCAAATAAAGGGCAAGATTTTTCTTGCAAAAATACCCTGACAAGGGTACAATAAACACAGTTTGAACAAGGGCGTTCTTAGGCTATAAGAGCGCCCTTTTTGTGAAGATAAGGTTAAAGCGATCATGCGGAAAGGATGAGTTATGAGAAAAGAAATGAATCGTGAAGAGGTGATGGAGGAGGTAAAAAACCAGGACGTGGAATTTATCCGCCTGCAGTTTACCGACCTTCAGGGCAATCTGAAAAACATGGCCATCACTGCTTCCCAGCTGGAGCGGGCGCTGGACAACACCTTTATGTTTGACGGCTATTCCATCAAGGGATTTTCCGCCATTGAACGATCCGATATGTATCTGTATCCGGATTTTTCCACTTTTTCCATTTTCCCTTGGAGACCCCAGCACGGAAAGGTGGCAAGGCTGCTTTGCGACGTGCATACCGGGGATGGAGAGCACTTTTCCGATGATCCCCGCTTCGTGCTGAAGAAAGCCATCGCCAAGGCAAAGGAAATGGGCTATACCTTCTACATCGAGCCGGAATGTGAGTTTTTCCTGTTCCATACCGATGAAGACGGACTGCCCACCACCCTGACCCATGAGCGGGCCGGCTATCTGGATCTGGGCCCTCTGGACCTGGGGGAGAATGCCAGAAGAGATATTGTACTGACTCTGGAGGACATGGGTTTTGAGGTGATCGCTTCCCATCACGAGACGGCACCTGCCCAGCATGAGGTGGATTTTGTCCGGGGAGAAGCACTGGAAGCTGCGGATAATATCATGACCTTTAAGATGGTGGTTCGCACCATCGCCAAGCATCACGGCCTTCATGCCACCTTTATGCCTAAGCCTAAGGCAGATTGCGACGGTAGCGGCATGCATTTGAAGATGATGCTTCACAAGGATGGAAAAAATGTATTTGAGGATCCGGAAGATGCAGCACATCTTTCCAAAACGGGCTACTATTTCATCGGTGGTATTCTGGAGCATATACAAGCTTTAACAGCTCTGACCAATCCCATCGTGAATTCCTACAAGAGATTGCAGCCTGGATTTGATGCACCCCTCTATGCGGACTTTGAGACGGAAAACATCCAGTGTCCCCTGATCCGCGCAGTCCAGAGAAAAGCAGCAGAAACCTGCATTGAGCTTCGCAGTCCTGATTCTGCCGCCAACCCTTATCTTGCCATTGCTGCCATTTTGACGGCAGGCTTGGAAGGCATTGAGAAACAGATCATGCCGCCCCATAAGGAAGCTGCAAATGTTTCCATGCTGCCCTCCAGTTTGGAGGAGGCAGTAGCTTTCATGGAGCAGGATCCCCTGGTAAAAGAGATCCTGGGAGAGAGTTGTGCAGCTAAATACATTGCTGCCAAGAAGGCAGAGGCTGAGGAGTATAACAGACAGGTGACAAGCTGGGAGCTGGAAAATTACCTTTACCGCTACTAGAAGTTTAAAACGATCAGCAGAGGGGAGGTGATGGCATGGCCTGCGTGATTGTCGCACTATCAAAGGAAAAAGAGAATAAAATGATCAAAAACCTGCTGGTGCAGGGCGGTTATTCGGAGGTTTTCATCCATCCCTCAGGAGCCCAGGCCATTGCGGCAGCCGACCAGCTGGGAGAAGGGGTGGTGATCTGCTCCTTCAGGCTTACGGATATGATGTACTTTGAACTGGCGGAAAGTCTGCCGAACAGCTTCAAGGTACTGCTCCTTGCACCGGGTAACAGACTGGGAGAGCGAGGCATGGAAAACATCATGTCCCTGGCTATGCCCTTTCAGGTTCACGATCTGTTAAATACCGTGGAGCTGATGCTGGGTGACTTTATTTATGAGAGGCGCCGGAAAAAGCAGGCTCCGAAAAAGCGTACCCCCGAGCAGGAAGCCCTGATCCGGGAGGCAAAGGCACTTTTGATGAATCGTAACAACATGAGCGAGAGTGAGGCCCACAGATATATCCAGAAACGAAGCATGGATGAGAGCAGATCCTTTGTGGAGACTGCCCAGATCATTCTGACTATGCGGTAATACTGAGAGCAATTCATTTTCGCTGCAGAGGATTATCTGCAAACGGACAGAAAGAGGACAGAAGATATGAAATTTACAAAAATGCACGGCTGCGGCAACGACTATGTCTATGTCAACGGCTTTGAACATTCCTATACACCGGAGGAGAAAAATCAGCTGGCCATACAGGTATCAAAGCAGCATTTCGGTATCGGGTCCGACGGCCTTATTTTTATCAATCCTTCCGAGATTGCAGATTTTGAAATGGAAATGTACAATGCAGACGGAAGCCGCGGAGAAATGTGCGGAAACGGCATTCGCTGTGTGGGCAAATACGTATATGACTACGGTTTGACGGATCAAAAGCAGATTACCGTGGAAAGCTTTGGCGCAGTAAAGCACCTGACACTGTTTGAGGAACAGGGCAAGATTGTCAAGGTTCGCGTGGATATGGGACATCCTATTTTTTCCGCTCCCAAGGTTCCGGTGGATCCCGGTAAGGCGGCAGCGGACGGATCCGTATCACAGAAGGCAAAAGAGCTGCAAAAGCAGTTCCCCATGCTGGATGAGGATGCGGTAGTAGGGCAGAAGCTTTCGGTGAACGGCAGCGAGTATGAGATGATCTGCGTATCCATGGGCAATCCCCATACGGTGATCTTTATGGATGAGATCGAGGATCTGGACCTTGTGGCTATGGGACCCGGCTTTGAGAACCATCCCTGTTTTCCCAACCGTACTAATACGGAGTTTGTAAAGGTCATTGACAGAGAGCACGTCAGTATGAGAGTCTGGGAGAGAGGCAGCGGAGAGACCCTGGCCTGCGGTACCGGATGCTGCGCTACGGCGGTGGCTTGTATTTTGGCTGGAAAGACGGAGGATCAGGTCTTTGTAAAGGTTCTGGGCGGAGAGCTGAAGATCGAGTGGGATCGGGAAAAGAACCTGATCTATATGACAGGTCCCGCAACCACTGTATTTGACGGTATTTGGTTTGAGGAGTAGGCAATGGGCGTAGTCGTTGATGATAGGGTAATCAAGCGGGTAGAGATCCTATCAGAGCTTGCACTAAATGATGAGGAAAAGCAGCAGGCGGCTGAGGATATGCAAAAGATGCTGACCTACTTTGATAAGCTCGGTGCTGTGGATACGGAGGGCATTTCGCCCCTGGCACATCCCGGTATGGAGATGGGAAAGCTTCGGGAAGACAGGGTTACAAACGGCGATGAGAAAAGCGCTATTTTGTCCAATGCTCCTGAGGCCAGGGAGGATCTGTTTGTAGTACCCAGAACCATATAAATTTAGTACATACCCTAACGGGCATAGAGGAGGAGACTATGGCAAAGGCGCTGTTATCTCTTTCGGCAACACAGTTATCCGAAAGGATCAGAAACAAGGAGATCAGGATCACCGACGTTTTGGACGCGGTGTTTGAGACAATACAAAAACGGGAGCAGGAGCTGGGTGCCTTCATTACCGTAGATGAAGAAGGCGCAAGAGAGCAGGGGGATGCCCTGCAAAGGCTCTTGGATGCAGGAGGGGATCCCGGGCCGCTTTGCGGTGTGCCCATGGCTGTCAAGGACAATATCTGCGTCAAAGACCTGCCGACTACCTGCGGATCCCGTATGCTGAAGGATTTTGTTCCCACTTATGATGCGGAGGTTATAAGACGCCTCAGAGAAGCGGGAGCCATCTTTATCGGCAAGACCAATATGGATGAATTCGGGATGGGGTCTTATGGTGAGACCTCTTTTTTTGGTGCCTGTAAAAATCCCTTGGATCCTACCAGAGTGGCAGGAGGCTCCAGCGCCGGATCGGCAGTAGCTGTGGCAGCCGGGGAGGCCTATCTGGCTTTAGGATCAGATACAGGAGGCTCCGTTCGAACCCCTTCGGCCTTTTGCGGCATCGTGGGACTCAAGCCCTCCTACGGAGCCGTTTCCAGACGGGGACTCATTGCCTATGCTTCTTCTATGGATCAGATCGGCACCATGGCAAAGAATGTGGAGGATGCGGCCCTTTTGCTGCAGGTTATTGCAGGAGAAGATCCCATGGATGCGACTTCCCGGCCGTTGCGGGAGAAGGTTTGGCCTATTCAAAAAAGGAAGGATCTGTCCGGTATCAGCATCGGAATGCCTTCCGGGTGGCTGGGAGAGCAGCTTTCCGATGGAATGCGACGAAATATAGATGTGGCAGCAACCACCCTGCGAGATCTGGGAGCAGAGGTGGAGGAATTTGATCTGGGATATGAGGATTTGGCAGTGGCAGCTTATTATACCATTGCGGATGCCCAGTGTTCCTCCAACCTGGCCAGGTTTGACGGCATGAAATACGGCCATCGTACCGATGATCCTAAGGCGGCTTCGGATCTTCACAGGATGCTGAAAAAGAGCCGCTCCGAGGGCTTTGGCCGGGAGGTGAAACGCCGGATCATGCTGGGGAGCTTCGTGCTGTCAGAGGGCTATTATGAGGCCTATTATCTGAAGGCTTTGCAGGTGCGAAGACTCATCCGGGAAGCCTTTACCAGGGCTTTTCAGCGCTATGATCTTTTGCTTGGGCCTGTTAGCGGCAACGTGGCCCCCTCTCTTGGAGCCAGCTTTCAGGACAATCTGAAGATGTACGAAAGTGACCGTTATACCGTGCCTGCCAACCTGGCAGGACTTTGCGCTATTTCCCTGCCCTTCGGAAAGGATGATAGCGGCCTTCCCTATGGTGTTCAGCTTTTGGGAGATACGGGATGTGAAAAAGGACTTTTGGAAGTAGCAGCTTTCCTGGAGGCAGCATCCTTATCCGGCGAGGATCAGCAGGTGGCCCGTGGGGAGAAAGGAGGGGATCTAAATGGCGAAGGTTTATGAAACCGTCATCGGTTTGGAGGTTCATGTGGAGCTTTCCACTAAGACCAAGATCTTCTGCGGCTGTTCTACCGCCTTCGGCGGAAAGCCCAATACCCAGGTCTGTCCGGTTTGCAGCGGTATGCCCGGAACCCTTCCTGTTTTAAATGAAGCAGTTTTGGATGGAGCCATTTCCTTAGGTCTTGCTACCCACAGTGAGATCGCAGAAGAAGTGCTGTTTGATCGGAAGAATTATTTTTATCCGGATAACCCGCAAAACTACCAGATCTCCCAGCTTTATCATCCCATCTGCAGAAACGGATATGTGGAGATTGCCCCGGAGGGACAGGAGGGCGCTGCTGACTCAAAGCAGGTTCGGATCCACGATATCCATATGGAAGAAGATGCGGGGAAGCTGTTTCATGAAGAGGACGGTCTTACCTCGCTGGTGGATTATAACCGTTCCGGTGTGCCCCTGTTGGAGATCGTATCCGAGCCGGATCTTGCGGGAGCCGAAGAAGTGAAGGCCTATCTGGAAGCCCTTCGTACCATCATCCGGTATTTGGGTATTTCTGATTGCAAGCTCCAGGAAGGATCCATGCGGGCGGATGTCAATCTTTCCATCAGACCCGTGGGACAAAGTAAGCTGGGCACTCGTACCGAAATGAAAAATCTGAATTCCTTCCGGGCCATTACCCATGCCATCGAGGCGGAGACTTTGCGGCAGAAGGAAATCCTGGAAAGCGGTGGGGAAGTGATCATGGAAACCCGCAGATGGGATGAAGAAAAGGGAACCTCTTTTTCCATGCGAAGCAAAGAGGATACCAAGGACTATCGCTATTTCCCCGAACCGGATCTGCCACCCATCAAGGTCTCAAAGGAGCGGATCGATAGACTGGAACAGGAGCTTCCGGAGATGCGTCCGGAAAAGATAGAGCGCTTTGTTAAAGAGTACGGGCTTCCCATGAAGGATGTTTTGAATCTGACAAAGGAGAGGGAGTTTGCGCAGCTTTTTGAGGATGCTGCAAGGCTTTGCAAAAATCCCAAGAAGGTCAGCAACTGGCTTTTGACGGATACCCTGCGGCTTATGCGGGAAAGGGGCGTGGATGCGGATGAGCTTCGTTTTTCTCCGGCCCATCTTGCAGATCTGGTGAAGCTGACAACGGAAGGGAAGATCAATTCCACCGTAGCCAGTGCTGTATTTGAGAAGCTCTTTGAAGAAGATGTGGATCCCGTGGCCTATGTGAAAGACCGGGGGCTTGAAACCGTAACCGATGATAAGAAGCTTCGGGAAAGTGTGCTAAGGATCCTGTCCGAGAATCCGGGCGCTGCTACGGATTATAAGGCGGGAAAGCAGAAGGCCATCGGCTTTTTGGTGGGACAGACCATGAAAGCAGAGGGCGGAAAGGCTGACCCGAACCTGGTGAGAAAGCTGCTGGCGGAGTGCCTGAAGGAAAATGCGTGATAGATACGTCACCTCTGTTTGCAAATGAATAACAAGAAACAGATTGGAGATACAGAAAAGGATATCGTATGAAAACACAACTCATGATGGTGGGTCTTATCATTGTTGCGATTGGATTCGCTTTGGCCTACGGAATCGTTAGAAAGTCCCCCAAGGGGCATGTCATAAAGAAACTGATCATTTTTGCCTATGCACCTCTGGCTATCTGGTCGGTGGCCTTTTTTGCCATTTGTCTGATGTATGCGGGTATCACCCTTTCCTGGGTGTGGCTCTGGCCGCTGATTGCAGTTTTTTCCGGCCTTCGCATCATTATGCTGTGGGCGGAGATCGAGGGGCATCCTCTGGTGAAGATACCCGGAGGACTTCGGATCGCCTATCGCATTTTGTTTGTGGCAGGGCTGTGCCTGTTTTTACTTGTGGAGGGCAAGATCGTTGGGGCTATGACGGCAGAGGTTCCCACAGGTCTTGACTATGTCATTGTGCTGGGGGCGGGGATCCGTGGAGACCAGCCTACCAACCCCTTAAGAAAGCGAATCGAAAAGGCAGCGGAGTATATGAAGGAAAACCCCGATACCATCCTTATCGCTTCCGGGGGAAAGGGCACGGATGAGAGGATCAGCGAAGCCGAGTGTATCAGGCAGCAGCTGACAGAGGTTTACGGCATCGACAATGACCGGATCATTATGGAGGATCAGTCCAGGGACACCATAGAGAATCTGGAAAACAGCAAGGCCATCATCGGTGATGCGGATGCTTTTTGCGGCATCATCACCAACGGCTTTCATGAATACCGCGCCATGCTCATTGCAGATCACGCAGGATACCGCAACGTTCATCCCGTCCCCGCCACCACCCTTTTACCGGTGGGGATCCACTACCTGGTGCGGGAGTTTTTCGGCGTGATCCAGTGCTGGGTGACATATATGTAAGAAAATCAACAGGGGTATGAATCGCAACGTTAGAGCAGTTCCGAAAACGAAAAACATGGTTTGTCCCTGCTTGGTTTTTGATGAAAGGTAATTACAGTGACAGATAAAAACAGAATCAAGAATACATTTAAAGACTATACAGATAAATACGATCCGTCGGATGTAAAGATCAGTCTGAAGATCGACCACACCTATCGGGTGGCAGAAAATGCCAAGATCATTGCAAAGGATCTGGGGCTGGATGAGAATGGAGTGTTTCTTGCCTTTTGTATGGGAATGCTTCACGATTTCGGAAGATTTGAACAGGTCAGACAATACGGCACTTTCATTGATCGGAAATCCGTAGATCATGCGGAGCTTGGCGCGGATCTTTTATTCCATGATGGATATATCCGGAGCTTTTTTGATGAGACGGATCTGGATGCACAGACTGCATCTTTGATCGAAAAGGTTATCCGCCTTCATAACAAGCTGGCCCTCCCTGAGGATCTGACAGAAACCGAGATCCTTTTTTGCAACATCATTCGGGATGCAGATAAGATCGATATCTTTCGTGTGCTTTCCGAAGTGGAATATGAAGACGGCAAGGCGGGGGAAATCAGGTCAACGCCTGACGGCGCTCGTGAAAGTATCATGCAATGTGTCAGAGAGCACAGATGCGTTCCCAGGATCGGAGACCGTACGGAATTTGAGATCTGGGTCAGCCGTTATTGTATGGCCTTTGAACTGGTGTATCCCATCAGCAGAAAGCTGACACGTCAGCAAGGCTGCCTTGCTAAGATCCTGGATCGCAAAGCCCAGAGTCCCGCAGAGCAGGAGCAACTGGAGCTGATCCGCAGAGAACTGAGCTACTACCTGTGACACATACCTTACAGTAGAATACGAAGCTGTAATGGTATCTTATCGATGCATGTCACTTTTTAGGTGTGTCACCCTTCAGGAGATTCATCACAAGGTGTAACCCGTAGGCGATGGGGATCGTCAAGAGGATGGATGCCATCACATATAGAAATTGATTCTTGATATAAAAGATGGGCTTTGTCATATCGTTGACAAAGGCAAAGCCAAACAGTTGAATGAACAAAGGATGCACCAGGTAAAACTCCAGGGTAAAGGTTCCGAGGAACTTAAGGATGGGATTGCCGATGCGAACCTTCATGCCGACCAGCAGAGCAAACCAGACAAAGGTAGCTGCGCTGATGAGCTGTCCGATCAATTCTCCCCAAAAGTGTCCTGCTTCTGTGAAATGTCCACCGAGAAGGGTGATGACTACACCGTAATAGTTAGCAAAGGCAAACCCGCAGAGCGTGATCACAAATGACAGGATCAACCATAGAGGATAGGCTTTTTTGAAAAGGGCGAGCATTGCATCTTTATGCCGTGCTGCCACGATACCCAGTACAAACAGAAAGGGTGTATTGTACCACCAGGTTCCGGGACCGAAGAGCATGCAAAGGAGAAAATGCAGCATTGTTCCCAGGATCATTACCGTCATGGCAAGCCGGTCTTTTTTGATGATCTTGAAACTTAAATAGAACAGAACGTAAAGATAAACCATGGCAGGTACATACCAGATATAATTGTAGGTTCCCAGCCAAACCGGTTTTTGAACGGAAATCTTTCTTACTTTTTCAATGGCAAAAAATACAAGCCACATAATAACCATGGGGGTTATGACAGGAAGGATCCTTCTTTTAAAGAAATGATCAAAAAAGCCTTCTTTAAAATGGGCCGTATAAACGCCATACCCTGAACAGAAAAAGAAGGCGGCCACACACAGATATCCCACATAGACAAAGGCATCCAGGCCGTGATGGATCTTTGTGGGCATCAGCCAGGGAGCACAGGTTCTCTGGGATGCATGGTGAAACAGGATCAGGATGGCGCAGTACCCGAGGAAGGCTTTTGTATGGGAAAAGGAAAGCACATCTTCATTCCATTCTCCCTTTTTACAAAGCTTAGCTTTCCAAAACAATAGTACCAACAAAGCGGGATAAAATATATAGTGCATGGCGTGTTCCTTTCCGCATAACTTTTTTCTTATCACAACGGGCCTATTATACCATTGCAATGTGGCTTTGTCCAAGGACAAATTTGGGGCGAAGCGTTCTATCTTGCGTCTTGCTACAAGCCTGAAAGTGGTGTAGAATAAGACAGCAAATATTTTGAGGAGATAAAAACCATCATGAACGATTCTTATGTAGAACTTTTGGTAAAGCGCAAGTCATCCATCGGTCCGCTTCTCGGACGGAATGCACTCATCGGCCTCGGGGCACTTGTTATCATTCTGGCTTTTCTTGGGCGGATCACCGGTCTGTTTACCCAGTTTTCCTTATTGCTCGGTGTAGTTATCGGAGGCGTTTTCTGCTTTTTGGCGTATCTGATGCATCAGCGGGTATCCGTGGAGTTTGAGTACCTTTGCCTTGGTAAGTCCTTTTCCGTGGATCGTATCAGCAATGCATCCACCCGTAAAAAGTTAGCCGAGTACAACCTTGATAATCTGGAATTGTTTGCACCCGTTAACTCTTCGAAAGTGAAAGAGTACGCTAATGGAAAGACCATGAAGACCATAGATTATTCCTCCGGCGAGGCAGATGCGCCGATCTATGCCATGGTGATCAGTGATCACAACATGCTGATCCAGGCCCTGGTAGAGAGCAATGACGAGCTGTTTGAGAGCCTCAGACGCATTGCACCCAGGAAGGTTTTCAAGGATTGAGAGGCCCCTTGAAAAAGTTTTTGAAAAAAGACATATTTTTGATTGACATTGTCAGACAGCTTTGATAAGATTACGGAAATATTTTCTGAATGGGTAACAGAAAGCTGGTAATGTTGGGATAACAATTGATAAAAAAAGGAGGATGACATGGCACAGATTATTGGCGAAGGAATTACATTTGATGATGTATTATTGGTTCCGGGTTACTCTCAGGTGATCCCCAATCAGGTCGATCTTTCCACCTATCTGACAAAAACGATCAAATTGAACATTCCCATGATGAGCGCCGGCATGGACACGGTAACAGAGCATGGCATGGCTATTGCAATGGCAAGACAAGGCGGCATCGGTATCATTCATAAGAATATGTCTATTCAGCAGCAGGCACAGGAAGTGGATCAGGTAAAACGTTCGGAAAATGGCGTTATCACCGATCCTTTTTCACTTTCTCCGGAGCATACCTTAAAGGATGCAGACGAGCTGATGGGCAGATTTAAGATCTCCGGCGTACCCATTACGGAAGGCAAAAAGCTGGTTGGTATCATCACCAACCGTGATCTGAAGTTTGAGACAGACTTCTCCAAGAAGATTAAGGAATCCATGACAAGCGAAGGGCTGATCACCGCGAAAGAGGGCATCACCTTAGAGCAGGCCAAGGAGATTCTTGCAAAAGCCAGAAAAGAAAAGCTTCCCATAGTGGATGATGATTATAACTTAAAGGGACTGATCACCATCAAGGACATTGAGAAGGCCATCAAATATCCTTTGGCAGCCAAGGATGCACAGGGCAGACTCCTTTGCGGTGCAGGCGTAGGTATTACCGCTAACGTACTGGAAAGAGTTGCAGCGCTGGTTGAGTCCAAGGTAGATGTTGTGGTACTTGACTCCGCTCACGGACATTCCGAGAACGTGCTTCGCTGCCTGAAGATGATCAAGGAAGCGTATCCCGATCTTCCGGTCATTGCCGGAAATGTGGCAACGGCCCAGGGTACCAAGGATCTCATCGAGGCAGGTGCAGATGCCGTTAAGGTGGGCATCGGACCCGGTTCCATCTGTACCACCAGAATCGTTTCCGGTATCGGTGTTCCGCAGATCTCCGCTATTATGGAATCCTATAATGTGGCAAAAGAGTACGGCATTCCCATTATCGCAGACGGCGGTATCAAGTACTCCGGCGATATGACAAAGGCTCTCGCAGCAGGCGGTAATGTCTGCATGATGGGTTCCCTGTTTGCAGGTTGTGATGAAGCTCCCGGAGAGTTCGAACTCTTCCAGGGAAGAAAATATAAGGTATATCGTGGCATGGGTTCCATCGCCGCTATGGAGAACGGCAGCAAGGACAGATACTTCCAGTCCGATGCCAAGAAGCTGGTTCCCGAAGGTGTGGAGGGCCGTGTTGCTTACAAGGGTACGGTTGAGGATACGGTATTCCAGCTGGTAGGCGGTATCCGCTCCGGTATGGGATATTGCGGATGTCCTACCATCAAGGATCTGCAGGATAACGGCAAATTCGTAAAGATCTCTGCAGCCGCTTTGAAGGAAAGCCATCCTCACGATATCCATATCACAAAGGAAGCGCCCAACTACAGCGTAGAGTAATCAGAATCCGAAGAGAGCCTGCCCGGGACCATACTGTGATCCCGCAGGCTCTTTTTACTTTTTTATAACAGGAGTAAGCCAATGATCAGTAAAGAAGAAGAGATCCTGATCCGCCTGGACCGGATCGAAACCATCATTGAAAAAATGGCCGAACAGTCGCAAAAGCCCCAGCCCCAGCAGGTTGTGGTACAGGCCCCTGTGGTAAATACCACGCCGGATACGTCTGTTCATTCCGATGTGGTGGATCGCATGATGCGCCAGATCATTAAGGACAGAGAGAATGTAAGAGATACAGATTATCTGTCCTATCTGGCAGATATGGAATCCAAGCTCAAGAGGGAAAATGAGCGCCTGGGACAGATGCAAAAGAACCTGGATATGAACCGCCAGGTCTATATCCAAAAGCATCCGGAGGCCCAGCCCCTGCAGCCCTTGTCCATTTTCAAAAATGAGTCGGCTCCTGTTGTAAAGCCGGTGGCTGTTGTGATGCCCGGTGCAGGATCTGAAGCAGGAACGGAAGAAAAAGCCGGTATCGAAACTGTAAATCCGACAGAGGCAATTTCCGTAGGTAGCGAACAAACTTCAGAAAATGTAAACGCAGCAGATAACAGGGAAATCCCTGAATCTGCAGCTCCTGCTTCCACCCCGGCTCCTCAAACCGAGAAGCCCGAAGAGATCGGCATCTCCATGTTTGAAGCAGGACAGTCTCAGAAGGAGAGTGCGGCAAATACCTATACTGCAGCTGCACCCACTCCGGCAGCGGGAGCAGGCACCTATCAAAAGCAGGCAGCACCCCAGCCTCCGAAGCAGGTACATTCCGCAGAGTTCAACTTCGGTGGTATCGTACTGAGTATTGTGGGAGCGGTCTTTGTGATCCTTTCCCTTGTGATCTTCGGTAAGCTCTATATGGATAACCTGACCCAGGGCATTGCACTTTACGGCATCGGTATTTTGATCCTGCTGTTTTCCGAGATCGTGCTTACCAAACATCTGGAAAGCTTCTCCCGTGTGATCTCCGGCGTAGGCTTGGGCGTCCTATATACGGCGACGATCCTAAACTACCTGTACCTGAACACCATCAAGGCTCCGGCGGCTATTGTCATAACCCTGGCGATTTCCGTCTTTGCCCTGTTTTTCTCCAGGAAAAAGGATTCCGGATTTTTGCGGATCATCGGTATCCTGGGATGCTACATTTCCTTTGTACCTTTGCAGGAGTTTGAAAAGGTTACGGACTTTGCCATTCCTGCCGTGATCCTGTTGATCGTCAATGCTTTGTATTTAAGTCTTCCCGGAAAGACCCACAAGACCGTGGTTCGCGTGATCCACGCCCTTGCCAATGTAGCCATTGCCGGATATTTCAGCGTGGTACTTCTGTATTCCGATTCCATGGTAAGACAGGATACCCTTTTGTATCTCACCGGATTCCTGGCAGGCTTTATCGTGATCAACGCCTTTATGTTCAGAACCTCGGATTCCGATGGAGAGGATATTCTGGCCATTTGCTGTGAAGCGGTATTTGCCATCATCATTTTGACAATGCTGGCAAAATCCGACGTTGTGGTTTGGGGCACCCTCATGGTGGCAGCGGCCATGGCAGTTTGCTTCTGGCTGGATCGAAGCTTCGAAAGACTTCGCTGGGTTCACCTTTACATCTTTACCGTGTTCCTGGCCGGCGTCATGCTGGGGCAGGACAGAAATGTTTACCTTTGCGTGGTAGCAGGCATCCTGCTTTGCTATAAGATTCTGGAGAAACGAGAGGAGCTTTCCATCGCCAATCTCATCGTCACCGGATACGGGGCACTGGTCTTCCTGGTTGAGATGAAGGATTCCTCCAATATGCAATTTTTGATCCTTGGGGTCATGGTGGTATCCCTTCTGTTTTTACATTACTTCAAGACCTTCCACGAATGTCTTGTGCTTGGGGTACTGACGGCCTTTGCCTATCTGGGATTTGACCAGGAGGAGATCTGTGTGCTTCTGGCACTTGGCTTTGTAGTCCTGTTCCTGATCCTGTACAAGGTATTCGACCAGCTTCGGGATGAGAATTTCAAGATCTATACGGGAATGTCAGCAGTGCTGGGCGTTATTGCTCTGTTTGCAGCAGCAGCCGTGGATCATTATAAATATGTGGCCCTTTCCGGCGTGCTCTTGCTGGGGCTGGTGCTGATCTTTTTACTTTTCTCCAACAGCTATCGCCTGTTTGGAGATTGGGGACAGCGAAACCGGAATCTGGTCGTTGCAGGCTTTTTAACCTATATGATCATGATCTTCCGGATCGAAAAGCCTGTCATTACCAGTATCCTGTTAATGGTACTGGCACTTTTCGCCGTAGGTGTGGGCTTCGGGATCCATCAAAAACCCCTCCGGCTTTACGGCCTGTTTCTGGCAGTCTTTGTCTGCGCCAAGCTTCTTTTGTACGATTTCTCGGAGAGCGGCTCAGGGGAAAAGGTGGTGCTGTTCTTTGTAGTGGGCCTTCTGGCTATCGGTATCTCCTATCTGTACATGCGACTGGAGAAGCAGGAAGGATAAGGAGGCCGGTTCTTGTCAACACCTTGTCTATGTGGTAAGATTTTGGGATGTAATCGGTAAAAAAATCATAACAGTTTGTGGTATCATAGAACTGTAGAATAAAGGAGTCAGCAATGAAAGAAAACGAGAATGTGAAAGCGGCAGAAGAGAAGGAAGTGATCTCCCGCCATTTTATCGAGCAGGAAATTGATAAGGACTTAAAGGAAGGGGTATATGATCATGTTTGTACCCGTTTTCCGCCTGAGCCCAACGGATACCTGCATATCGGACATGCCAAGAGTATTATTTTGAACTACTCCCTTGCACAGGAGTACGGCGGAACCTTCCATATGCGCTTTGACGATACCAATCCGACGAAGGAAAAGACGGAGTTTGTAGATTCCATCTTAGAGGATATCAAGTGGCTGGGCGCCGACTGGAAGGACAATCTGTTTTTCGCATCCGATTATTTCGATCAGATGTATGAAAAGGCAGTACTTTTGATCAAAAAGGGAAAGGCCTATGTATCCGATCTGAGTGCAGATGAGATCCGTGAGTACAGAGGAACCTTAAAGGAGCCCGGAAAGAACGATCCCAATCGGGAAAGACCCGTGGAAGAAAACCTTACCCTCTTTGAGCAGATGAAGGACGGTGTATTCAAGGACGGAGAAAAGGTGCTTCGTGCAAAGATCGATATGAGCAGCTCCAACATCAACATGCGGGATCCCATCATCTACCGTGTGGCCCATATGAGCCATCACAACACCGGGGATAAGTGGTGCATCTATCCCATGTATGACTTTGCCCATCCCATTGAGGATGCCATCGAGGGCATCACCCATTCCATCTGTACCCTGGAGTTTGAGGATCACAGACCTTTGTATGACTGGGTGGTAAGAGAGTGCGAGTTTGAGAATCCCCCTCGTCAGATCGAGTTTGCAAAGATGTATCTGACCAACGTAGTAACGGGAAAGAGATATATCAAAAAGCTGGTAGAGGACGGCGTAGTAGATGGCTGGGATGATCCGAGGCTCGTTTCCATCGCTGCTCTTCGAAGAAGAGGCTTTACCCCTGCTTCCATTCGCAGATTCGTTGAGCTTTGCGGCGTATCCAAGGCTAACTCCTCTGCAGACTATGCCATGCTGGAGTATTGTCTGAGAGAAGATTTAAAGCTGAGCCGTCCCAGAATGATGGCTGTGCTGGATCCCATAAAGTTAGTTATCGACAACTATCCGGAGGATCAGGAAGAAATCCTGGAGGTAGCCGACAATCTGGAAAATCCGGAGCTTGGCACTCACAAGGTACCTTTTATGAAGGAGCTTTACATCGAGCGCGAAGATTTCATGGAGGAGCCTCCCAAGAAGTATTACAGATTGTTCCCGGGCAATGAGGTACGTTTGATGCATGCGTATTTTGTAACCTGCACGGGCTTTGAAAAGGATGAAAACGGCAATGTAACGGTGGTACATGCCACCTATGATCCTGCCACCAAGGCAGGCAGCGGCTTCTCCGAAAGAAAGGTGAAGGGAACCATTCACTGGGTACCCGTAAAGGGCTGCGTAACCGCTACTGCAAGACTTTACGAGAACCTCATCGATGAGGAAAAGGGCGTTTATAACGAGGAAGACGGCAGCATCAATCTGAATCCCGATTCTTTGAAGGTTTGTGAAAACTGCTACATCGAGCCTGCCATTAAGGGTGCAAAGCCCTTTGACAGCTTCCAGTTTGTGAGAAACGGATTCTACTGTGTGGATTGCAAGGATTCTACCGATGAGAAGCCGGTATTTAACCGGATCGTATCTTTGAAGAGTTCCTTCAAACTGCCGAAGAACTGAGATAGAGAAACAGATAGATAAAGGGGAACGCTTATGGGTCTGCTGGAAGGACTGAGCAGCTTAGGGCTGGGGAATCTGGAAAAACTGGATATCTTCGAAAAGGAAGAGAAAAAGAAGATTCCGGAAAAGAAGAAAGAGGAGCCGAAGGAAGAAGTTATCAGAGAGGCGGATTTTCTCTTCGATAAATCCTATACCTGTCCTATCTGTGAGACGGATTTTAAGTGCAAGACCGTTCGCGCCGGAAAGGCCAGGATGATCGGATCGGATCCGGATCTTCGTCCGAAATATGAGCATGTGGATGTGCTTAAGTACGATACGGTGATCTGTCCGGAGTGCGGATATGCTGCGCTGAGTCGCTACTTTAAATTTATGACCCGGATTCAGGCCAAGCTCATCAAGGAAGGCATCTGCATTCATTATCAGGGTCACAAATACGACGGTGACAGCTACACCTATGACGAGGCCATTGAGCGCTATAAGCTGGTTTTGGCCAACGCCATCGTAAAGAAGGCAAAGCCCAGTGAGAAAGCCTATATCTGCTTAAAGACGGCGTGGGTCCTCAGGGGACAGTTGGAAAATCTGGAGATGGACGCCAGCTATGTGAAAAAGAAAGTGATCTATACCAGGCAGGAAGAGGAGTATATCAGAAATGCCTATGACGGCTTTTTGACCGCCCGTTCTTCGGAGCCCTTCCCTCTTTGCGGTATGGATGAGCAGACGGTGGATTATCTTTTGGCAGCACTGGCTACCAGGTTTGAGGATGTGGATGTGGCAGGAAGGCTCATTTCCGATATCCTCAGTTCCAAGACCGCCAGCAGCAGAACAAAGGATAAGGCCAGAATGCTGAAGGAAGAGCTGGATCTTGTGATCAAACGCAAGAAAAAGGAAGAAAAGGAAAAAAAGGAAAAAGCCGATCAGGAAGAAGAATAAGAATCAAAAAAGCAACCGACTCACAGGTCAGTTGCTTTTTCTTTCTTTCCATTCTTTTAAAAGGTGTTTGTGGAAGCACGCCTTTGCCGAATAGTAATAGGGATCGATCCACAGCGAGGCGATGCCGAAGGTGATAAGATTGATGAAGATCAGTCCGATGAAGCTAAGCAGCAGCTTTGCATAGCGAAGCTTGTTGCCCGTCATCAGCAGAGTGCTGGCTTCCAGCAGCTGTTTGACGGAAGCTCCCGGCTCCTCGAATACCAGGTAAAAGACCTGGGAGTAATTCAGCTGCAGGATCACGGCCCGGATCAGGGCAGTGGCAAAGAAGATGCCCACCGGGATCAACAGGATATCCTTTTTCAGGATCAGGTAAATGGGCAAGGTTACCAAAAACGGGATGGAGTGCAGCAAAATATGAACCAGGATCAGAAGCTGCAACTGTATGGTCTTGTTGGAATACTGATAGAAATAGGTAACCAACCGTAAAAAGGAAGGCTTTTTTCCGCGGAACAAAGAGATGTACATCTCATTGAGACCCACCAGAAACAATCCCGATAAGATAGTCAGCAGAAAACGTACAACGATAAACAAACAAAAGCCCTTCAGATCGGAGGGCTTTATCATCTGGAAAAATAATTCGGATAGAAAAGCGATCAAAAATCCCACATAAAACTGTACAAAGATCACTTTCGGATAATTACCTGTAAGCCTTGCTCTGGCTCCGGCTTTAATCTGGGCGTTGAGCCCGGGTGTCTTTTCTTTCATACGGCTGCGTCAAAATTCATACCGGCTAAAGCTCCGGCATCGGCCTTTTTTCTGGCCTTCTGATAAGGGTTTTCTTCGTTACTGTATTTGATCTTGGTAGCAGTTACACCGCCTGCCACATAGCTTCGTCCGCATTCAGGACAGATGGCTGTTTTGATCCGGACAGAGGCCTGCAGCACCGTTCCGTTTTTAGCGCCGGCCTTCTGATAAGCGTTAGCCACATGCTGTCCTTCATGAGCTCTGACTGCGGAAGCAGCCTGCTCGGGAGAAAAGTGAGTAGGCGTCTGACAGGATACATCGGATTCATCGGAGCCATCTACGTATTTGCGCTCCGCGCAGGTCTTGCACTCGGCCGGAGAGGATTTCCTTCCGGGAGCCTTGATGGTGGATTCTCCGCTGTTCTGTATGGTTCCGGTTTCAGAGGCAGCGCCTGTATTCGAAAGAGGAGAAACAGACGCAGATCCCACATAGGGCATGGCAAATGAAGTTCCCAAAGCACCGATCCTAAGCGACATATGGCTCCTCCTTTCGTAACGTGTTACTGTATATGAAACATCTCAGATGCCTTTTCGGCGATCTCATCTAAAGATACGCCGTATTGCATCTCCATCATTTCATCAAATGTCTGACCGTACATCATCTGGCTGGTCTCGTTCAGACGGCTGCGATAAGCAGGGGAGAACAAAAGCAGCATGGTCATTAAAGCCGTCAGCAGCAGGCAACACACAATTCCCAGAGAGGATGTGATGACGCCTACCTTTGCCATGATATCCATCTGATACTCTTTTCCCTTGGACAGGATCGCAAACAGGATACTGAGTCCGGCTAATGGAAGGGATAAGAAAAAGAGGGGACTTGTGATGATCGACAATACCCCCATACACATGGATATCAACATAAATGCGTTGGATTTCATACTTCTAATATAGCACTTTCCGGCAAAAGATGCAAAGGGAAAAGTGGCGTTAAAATTAAGGTTATGTTAAAGAAATCTTAATGCTTTGGAAAGCGCAATATCTTGACGCACAGGGCTTTAGCGGGTACAATATATTCTGGTTCCTAAAACGATTAAGAGGAAAAAGAAAGCAGCGGAAAGGACGTAAGGATGGGAGAAATACTTGTAGATATGTCGGATATCTGTAAGATCTACAATCCCGGCGAAAACGAGGTCAGGGCCTTAGATCACGTGGATCTGACCATCAGCAGGGGAGAATTTGTGGCGATCATCGGACAATCCGGCTCGGGAAAATCCACCCTGATGAACATGATCGGATGTCTGGATGTGCCTACCAGCGGTCGGTATATTTTAAGCGGATCGGACGTATCCTCCCTTTCGGATGATGAGCTTTCCGATATCCGCAACCGGGAGATCGGATTTATCTTCCAGGGCTTTAACCTCATCGCCAATCTGACGGCCAAGGAAAATGTGGAGCTGCCCCTGATCTACCGCGGAGTAGGACAAAAGGAGCGTCACGAGCTTTCGGAAAATGCATTAAGGAAGGTAGGACTGGAAAAGAGAATGACCCACAGACCCTCCGAAATGTCCGGCGGTCAGCAGCAAAGAGTAGCCATTGCAAGAGCCATCGCCCAGGCACCGCCTGTGATCCTGGCAGATGAGCCTACAGGTAACCTGGATTCAGGGTCCAGTAAGGAGATCCTGCAAATCCTAAAGGAGCTTCACAAAGAGGGGAGAACCGTGATCCTCATTACCCATGATAACGGCATTGCCGCCCAGGCAGCCCGGGTTATAAGGATCATTGACGGAAAGATCGTGGAGGATTATTTGAACGAAGATCAAGGCAACGCATAGGAATGTGGTAACCATAGAGTGTATCAGAGGAGATTGTTATGAAGATCGGTATGAATGATGAGGTTCTGACAGAAGCACAGGCGGCAGCGGTGCAGGAGACAAAGGAGACGGAAAATACCAAGGCGGAAGGCGAAGGCAAAACCGGAGAAAAGACCCAGCCTCCCGCAGCGGTAGCCCAGCAGAGAGTAGATCCCCGTCCGAGGATCGCACCCAAGCAGTATCCGGAAAAGCCCAAGAATAAGAAGGGCTTTCGGTTCTGGTGGATCCCGGTTGTGGTTTTGATCATCCTGATCCCTACCATTATGG
Source organism: Lachnospiraceae bacterium (assembly GCA_016282595.1). Classification (GTDB taxonomy): domain Bacteria; phylum Bacillota; class Clostridia; order Lachnospirales; family Lachnospiraceae; genus RGIG7926. Next base: position 4,623 of record JAEEKV010000048.1, on the reverse strand, counting down.
CAACGGTGTTAAAGGATCAGATCGCAAAGCTGACAGGTAAGATCGGAACGGCGGTTACGGTGGAGGAAGCTACCACAGGCAGCCTTTCCCAGACCGTGGAGATCTCCGGAACGGTGCAGACCGAGGAGAGCAAAACCTATTTTGCACCCGTCAGCGCCAAGGTACTTTCCTGTGATATCAAGCAGGGAGACATTGTAAAAAGCGGTGAAAAGTTCGTAGAGTTTGATGTGGATGATCTGAAGGAGCAGCTGGAGAAGGCCAAGCTGGAGCAGCAGGTATCTCTTATCGGTTCGGATATCGCCATTACCCAGGTAAACAGCGGACAGGCAAAGGTGGCAGAGGCGGCAGCGGAGCTTCCGGAGTATGAGGCCTATGTAGCCCACTATCAGGAAGCGGTAGGCCAGATCTCTTCCCAGCTTGCAGAAGCAGGGAAGCTGCAAAAGGAGCAGGCAGCCATTACCGCTGAGATCCAGGAATATGCTAAGATCCTGAAATCGGATCCGGAGAATAAGAAAGCCCTGAAGAAGACAGAGCAGAAGCAGGAAGAACTCAAAGAGGTAGCCAAGAAGCTGAAGGCTTACGATGTAGATGCCCTGCAGGCAGCCTATGAGACCTGCTCCGCAGATCTTGCGGAATACAAAGCCATGAAGGAAAAGGCGGAAGCAGTAAAGGATACAGCAGATCCCACGGCGGGACTGCAGAAAAAACAGCAGGCCGTTTCCAAGGAGATTGCAGAGCGCTCCACAGATGATCTGGAAGAGATGATCGCCATTGCGGAGCAGGGTATGACCTGTGATATGGACGGCGTTGTCATTGCTGCAGCACCCCAGGCGGGTATGACGGTTTCAGAGGGCATGGAGCTGTTTTCCGTACAGAGCACCAAAAAGGTAAAGGTGGTGATTCCGGCAGGAAAGAACGATCTGGAAAAGCTTTCCGAAGGACAGGAAGCCACCATTAAGATCGGAGAAAATGAGTATCAGGGTAAGGTTGCCAAGATCAGCCGCGTAGCCGCTACCAACGCTCAGGGATCCGTTACCGTGGATGTAGATGTTCACATTGATAATCCGGATGATTCCATCATTCTGGGAACAGAAGGAAAGGTTACTGTCCAGACCGCTGATAAGAAGGACATTGTATTGATCCCCATGGTATGTCTGAATTACTCCAGCGACAGCACCTTTGTCTATGTGGTAAGGGACGGTAAACTGGAAAAAGCGGTTGTGGAAACCGGTATCAGCGATGATGAGATGATCGAAATTGTAAGCGGTGTTTCTGCCGGGGATCAAATTGTCAAGAACGTGACATCCGACATGAAAGAAGGCATGGATGTAATGCCGGTTTCAAAGGATGAGTCTGAGGATGCAGAAGAGAAAGACAAGAAATAACAGAGGGTAGCTATGTCACAGATCGTGGAATATATCAAAATGGCTCTGATGAACATCAGGACCAATAAGGGCCGGTCTTTTCTGACGATGCTGGGTATCATCATCGGTATCTCCTCCGTGATCCTGGTAATCTCAGTGGGTCAGGGTGTTGCCGGCGAGATTACGGAAGGTCTTAATGCGCTTGCAGGCGGACAGCTTTACTTTTACTCCAATGCGAATTCTTCCGCGGCATTGCTGGGAGGAGGAGCTTCGGATGAGGAGATCGTAGAGTTTACGATAGAGGACCTGGAGCAGATCCGGGAGCGGATCCCTCACATCAAGGGAGCTACATCCGTAGATACCGGATACGGTACAGCTGATGGTCCGAAGGAGCAGGGGCTCACAGCTTATCTGTATGCCGGAACTGAGGCGCTGCAATATCAGTACCAGGAGCCCATCATCAAAGGCCGTTACTTTAACAAAACGGATTTTGAATCTGCCGCCAAGGTGTGCGTGATCCGGGAATCCAGTGCCATTGCCATGTTCGGTACTACGGATGTCATCGGTCAGACCTTTACCACGGAGATGTACGGAAGGACCCTGGAGTTTAAGATCATCGGAATCCGTGAGGATGCTGCATCTTCCAAAGTGATGAGTATGTTAATGTATTTTGATCAGGTGGAGATGGAAGCACCTCTGACGGTGCTCGGTAACTATTTCGGATTTGATGTGGATAAGTTTTCCAGTTTCTATGTTTATACGGACGGTCCGGAGTATGCTACGGAAGCCGCTTCCTCCATCCTGCAGTTTTTACGGACAAAGTATCATGTGCCGGAGGATTCCAAGGCCATCGACATGCAGGATTTCAATGACTCCATGGATCAGATCAATAAGATCATGGATTATATTACGGCCTTCGTGGTTTTAGTGGCTGCTATCTCCCTGCTGGTAGGCGGTATCGGTGTTATGAACATCATGCTGGTGTCGGTAACGGAGCGTACCAGAGAGATCGGTATCCGCAAGGCTCTGGGAGCCAGGACCAAATCCATTATGCTGCAGTTTTTGTTTGAATCCGCCATTATTACCCTGCTTGGTGGCCTCATAGGAATAGCCATTGGCGTGGCAGGGGCATCCGCCATTTGCGGAGCCATCGGCATCAGCGCCAAGATCTCACCGGTTGTCGTGATCCTGACAACACTGTTTTCTTCGGCTGTGGGTCTGTTCTTCGGAATCTACCCGGCAAGGAAGGCTGCAAAGCTCAGCCCCATTGAGGCCCTGAGAAGAGAATAATACGGAAAAACGGGTTTCTCTTGACAAAAGAAAGACAAAAGATATCATAACAGTATGGATACGAAAGAACTTGATACAGAACATGAAACAACTGAAGAAATCGAAAGCACAGCCGTGACCCTTCCCGAGAATCCTCTTTATGAGGTGGATGTGCATATGAACACCACGGTACTGTACGACTATATGCTGAGGCACACCTATACCAGCCCCTTGGGATTGGTGGCAACTCTGCTTGGGTTTATGGCACTTATGTTCTTTTTGAAAGGTGCAGGCGGGCTGTATCTGGTCATCGGCATTGTCATGATCGTTTACCTTCCGTGGAATCTGTTTCTGACGGCACGCAAACAGGCCATTACCAACGAGGCTTTCCAAAAGCCTCTCCATTATACCTTTGCTGAGGAGGGCGTCTATGTTTCCCAGGGGGAGACGGTACAGATGCAGGCCTGGAAGGATATGTACAAAGCCATCTCCACCCCGCGAAGCATCGTGCTTTATACCTCAAAGGTGAACGCCAGCGTGTTCCCGAGAGCAGACCTGGGGGACGATACGGCTTTGGTCATCGAACTCATCAGCAGGCATATGCCTCCGAAAAAGGTGAAAATTCGCCAGTAACGGAAGGAAAAAACAGGAAAACAGAATAGACTTCAGAAAAAAACCGCAGTTGTACAACACTGCGGTTTTGTGTTATGATATATGGTGGTATGCGTATGCGAAGAATAACGAATTCAGAAGAAGAAACCCTGGCCCTTGGCCGGGAAATAGGAATGGCGGCAAAGCCGGGAGAAGTCTATGCCTTAGAGGGGGATCTGGGCGTCGGGAAGACCGTTTTTGCAAAAGGGTTTGCCGAAGGTCTCGGCATTGATGAGGCGGTGATCTCACCCACCTTTACCATCATGCAGATCTATGAGGGCGGAAGGCTGCCTTTGTATCATTTTGACGTCTATCGGATCGAAGAGCCGGAGGAAATGGACGAGATCGGATATGAAGAATACTTTTTCGGGCAGGGGGTTTGTCTGGTGGAATGGGCAAATCAGCTTCCCGAGATCATGCCGAAGGAGACCATCCGGATCCGCGTCAGCAAGGAGCCGGAAAAGGGATTTTCCTATCGCAGCATTGAGATAGAAGGTTTGGAAGGACAGGATTTGGAAACATGAAACTGGCAGCGATTGAGAGCTCCTCACTGGTAGCATCCGTTGCACTTTTAGAGGATGATGTGCTGGTGGCGGAATACACCACCTGTTATCAGAAAACACATTCACAGACCCTGCTTCCCATGATGGAGCAGATCTTCACCATGACCGGGGCACAGCCGGAAAGCTTGGATTGCATTGCCATTTCTTCGGGACCGGGATCCTTTACGGGACTTCGGATCGGATCGGCTACGGCAAAGGGCCTTGGACTGGCCTTGGATATCCCCCTTGTGGAGGTTCCTACCCTGGATGCCATGGCTTATCAGCTCTACGGCAACCGGGATCTGATCTGTCCCATGATGGACGCCAGACGCGGACAGGTTTATACCGGAGTCTATACCTTTACAGAGGATGGAAGCTTTGTTTGCGTGGAAGAGGCCCGGGCTGTGGCAGCGGAAGAGATCTTACAGCTTCTGCAGGAAAAGGGGCAAAAGGTCATCTTTTTAGGAGACGGGGTTCCGGTTCATAAGGAGCTGATTGAAAAAAGCCTCACCATCCCGTTTTCATTTGCACCTGCCTTTTGTATGAGGCAGCGGGCAGCGGCAGTGGCACAGCTGGGAGCGAAGTATTACAGGGAGGGACTTGCGATCTCATCGGATCAGCACGCACCGAAGTATTACAGGATGTCCCAGGCAGAGCGGGAGCGAATGGAGCAGGAACATGGAGCGTGAAGCTGCAAGGAACCTCACCTTTTCTCTCATGGAGCTTTCCGATTGTGAGGAAGCGGCGATAATTGAAAACCAGCTCTTTTCCCGTCCCTGGAGCAGGAAAGCTCTGGA
>JAEEKV010000047.1 GCA_016282595.1 Lachnospiraceae bacterium | reverse complement strand
GGGAGCGTATGGAAAAAGAGCTGGATTCCATCATTTCCAACGGCTTTGCCGTTATGTACATCATTGCCCAGAAGCTGGTGTGGAAGTCCGTGGAGGACGGCTATCTGGTGGGTTCGAGAGGATCCGTAGGTTCCTCCTTTGTGGCATTCTTATCGGGAATCACGGAGGTTAACTCCCTGAGTGCCCACTATCTTTGCCCCAACTGTCATTATGTGGATTTTGATTCCGAGGAGGTAAAAGCCTTTTCGGGTATGGCCGGCTGCGATATGCCGGATAAGCTCTGTCCCAATTGCGGACAGCCCTTGAAAAAAGAGGGCTTCGATATTCCCTTTGAAACCTTCCTGGGATTTAAGGGTGATAAGGAGCCGGATATCGATCTGAACTTTTCCAATGAGTACCAGTCCAAGGCTCATAAATATACGGAGGTTATCTTCGGCTACGGACAGACCTTCAAGGCGGGTACCATTGGTACCCTGGCGGATAAGACGGCGGCCGGCTATGTGCGCAAATACTTTGAGGAGCGCGGTCAGATCAAGAGAAGAAGCGAGGTGGAGCGTATCGCCAGAGGGTGTACCGGTGTGCTCCGTTCCACGGGTCAGCATCCCGGCGGTATCGTGGTGCTTCCTTTGGGAGAGGACATCAACTCCTTTACCCCGGTGCAGCATCCCGCCAATGATATGACAAGCAACATCGTGACCACTCATTTTGACTACCATAAGATCGATCACAACCTGTTGAAGCTGGATATTCTGGGGCATCTGGATCCCACCATGATCCGCATGCTGCAGGATCTGACCGGCGTGGATCCCGTAACGATCCCGCTGGATGATAAAAAGGTCATGAGTCTGTTTCAGGATCTGAGCGCCCTTGGGATCTCGCCGGATGATATCGACGGCTGTACCATTGGTGCCCGTGGAATCCCGGAGTTTGGAACGGACAATGCCATCAACATGTTAAAGGATACCAAGCCCAAATCCTTTACCGACCTGGTGCGGATCTCCGGTCTGTCCCATGGTGAGGGTATCTGGGAAGGAAATGCCAAGGATCTGATCCTCAGCGGGACGACTACCATTTCGGAAGCCATTTGTACCCGTGACGATATTATGATCTATCTGATCCATATGGGACTGGAGTCCTCCGAGGCCTTTGACATTATGGAAAATGTCCGAAAAGGAAAGGTGGCCAAGGGAAAATGCGACAAATGGCCCCAGTGGAAGCAGGATATGGCAGATCACGATGTGCCGCAGTGGTATATCGAGTCCTGCGAAAAGATCCAGTATATGTTCCCCAAGGCCCATGCCGCGGCCTACGTTATGATGGCATGGAGAGTGGGGTACTGTAAGGTGTATTATCCTCTGGCCTACTACACGGCGTATTTTACCATCCGCGCCAAGGCCTTTAACTATGAGATCATGTGCCAGGGCCAGGCCAGAGCGCTGAAGGAACTGGATGATCTGAAGAAAAAGAAGAAGGATCAGAAGAAGAACAAGGAAGAAGCCTCCGCCAAGGATGATGATACCATCTCCGATCTTTTGCTGGTGCAGGAGATGTATGCAAGAGGCCTGGAGTTTATGCCCATTGATATTTACAGGGCCCATTCCAGAAACTTCCAGATCATAGACGGAAAGATCATGCCCGCCTTGTCCTCCATCGAAGGTATGGGAGCCACGGCAGCAGAGCAGTTTATGGAGGGCGCAAGGGGAGAGAAGTTCCTTTCCCTGGATGATCTTCGCACCCGCACCAAGGCACCTGCCAAGGTGGTGGAAAAGATGAAGCAGCTGGGACTGTTGGAGGGCCTTCCGGAGTCCAACCAGCTCAGTCTTTTCGATTTAATGTCTTCTTGAAAATACGGCCGTTTTGCGGTACTATGATAGTCGGGAAAAAACGGTAAATGAATAGTTTTAACAGAGATAATTTCATAGCAAAGAGACAGCACCTGGCTGCCCGATTTGAAAAAAGATCGGCCGGCCGGGTATTTGTGGTGTCTAAAAAGCGGATGCTTATCTGTTTCACGGCCTTCCTTGCGCTGGTTGTAACCTGCCTTTATGCGGGGCTGGGAAGCTATTTTGCAGAGGAAAAGAAGAGCCGAACCAGCTATATCTGGAGCGCAGTAACGGATCTTTCCGAGCTTTCGGAAAATACAGAGGGGACTTCTAAAGAAGGCCTTCGGGTCATGATCACCTGGGAGGATACCTACTATATCAGCGGCGCCAAGGCAGAAGGCAGATGGTACGGAAGAAAGATGTTTTTAAGCGATTCCACGGCAGTGGGTTTGGAGGACGTGTTCTTTACGGATAACGGCAGAGGCGCACCTTTTCTGAAAATCGAGGATGGAGAGAGTGGCGACGGACTGACGGCATCCATTCTACCGGGGCAGACTCTGGTAGAGGACGGAAAGAGCGTGGAGAAAAATACGGGCCTTTTCCTTAGTGCAGATGCAGAGGGCGGTCTTGCGCTTCAAAAGGAGCAGAGCGGCCATTGGCAGCTTAAGTCCCTTTCCACGGACGAGCAGGGAAGGCTTCTTTTGCAGATTGTTTGGAAGGCAGAGGACGGAACCCTTTTATATCTGGTTCCCGATGAAGGAGGCCTTGTACTTTCCGAGGATCCGGAGAAAAAGGATGAGGCATACAGTGACGAGGAAGTGTCTGAGGATAAAGAGGACGGCCCCGCGGGCTTCGTGCTCTACGTGGCAAAAACTGAGAAGATAGAGACTCTGTCTGCACAGGATAGTCTGGATCAGGACGCCTACGGCGAGATCAAAAAGAAATCCATTCTTCCCGCATCCCAGATTTTAACCATTGAAAAGAATGCAACCTTGGCGCTGGAAGATACGCTGATCCTGGAGGGCAATATCGAGGTGAAAGGCGGAACCCTTCTTATTCGGGAGGGCAGCGCTTTGATGAGCGGTATGAGCAGCGATGAAACGGACCTTACCAGCAGGATCACGGTTTCCGATGGAGGGGCTGTGGTTGTGGAGCCCCTGGGTAAGCTGTATCTGGGCGGAAACGGCAGAGCACACAGCGATGTCATCGACGGACAGATCACCCTGATCTCCGGCGGTAAGCTGTTTAATTTCGGGACCACCATCTTAGGACGGCTGGTATCACAGGAAGGCCGGGTGGAAAATCGAAACAAGTCTTTGTTGTATTTGGGTTATCAGTTCTCCAAACGGGGATGGAACCGCTTCTATTTGCAGCTAAGTGACATAGAAGCAAAGAGTTGGACAGGCCTTGGCTGCCGCATGGGAATCGAAGGCTTTGGACGGACCATGGTGAGCAGTGTGTCTGCACAAGCCCTGCTTCCTACCCAGGATAACCTGTACTTTGTCAACGAGGGTAACCTGTGGCTTGGCAGCAGTATTGCTTCTGACTTCGGACTGGATGCCATCATCCATGGAAACAGGCCCTGTCATACGAAAAAATTAGCAATCACTAACAATGTGGATCGGGTGGTGACACCTTTTGAAACAGGATTTGGCAGTGAATCGATGCAGAGTGCTGAAGATTTTGCACAGGAACTGACAGAGGAGGCAACAGACCAGCCGGGTAGCGTCAGCGGCAATGATGCATCCTACGATCCCAATAGTCCTGGCTTTGACGGACAGGGGACGCAAGATGCTTCAATGCCCACCGACCCTTCCGATCCCTTCGGAAACGGCTTTGATTCCTTTAACGGCGGCTTTACCTCAGGTGAGCAGGATTCCGATGGCTTTGTGATCCGTACCTCAGATGAGGATGACGATGATGAAGAAGATGAGGATGACGAAGACGACGAGGATGATGAAGACGACGAGGATGATGAAGACGACGAGGATGATGAGGATGAGGACGACGAAGAGGATGAGGATGATGAAGAAGATGATCGTGAATTGATCCCTGCGCCGGATGATGATGATCAGATCGGCGGCGTGCTTCTTCCCTGAGAAGGGCACAGTTGCGTCGCAAAGTCATCACAGAATCATCACAGTTTTAAACTATGCTATAACGTGCGTATCCTTTGCGCAATATAGGTCGGCATCAGACATATTTGGTGCTTCAATTGGGTCGCACAGACAGGATTTACAGATACCATGCAGATATTGCAGGCAGAGAAAACAGCATACAGACGCAGCAGTGCAGCGAAACGGGCAGGAATCCTGGGGGTGATAGCCCTTGTTTTGCTGTGTAGTTTTCTGACAGGCTGCTCCGGCGGAACCCTGGCAAAGGGCGGCGATATTTATCCTTATGAGGTACACCGGGCGGAAAACGGAACCCTGAAGGTGATGCTGGATGGAAGCCGCACTCCGGACTGGCAATGGGTGGTGGAAGCCAATGATGAATACTACGGCGTTTACCGCCAGGGAGATGAAAAGGAAGGAAAGGTAACCTTTCTCATCCGTCCCGTAAAGCTTTGCGACGGAGCTTCTTTAGTAATTCGCAGAAGAACGAAAAAATCGGATAAGCCCTGTGCGGTGTTAAAGCTTATGCTGAGCATCGATTCCAATAAGACAGGAAACGGTCTGGTTGCCAACCTTGTGGATTGCACCCAGTCGGAGCCGGGAGCCACGGTGCTGTTGGGACGGGATACGGGAGCGCCCCTTCGGTATTACAGAAAAGAGACAGGCCAGCTGGTATTGACACTGAAGAACTTCCCGGATTGGAGACTGCAGGTCAAAAACGCGGATGTAGAAGAAGACGCCGGTCAGGATAAAAAGGGCGATTCGGAAAAGAAAGATGCGAAAGCCAAAGAAACTGAGGAGATCCAGCTGAATCCTGTAGAGGAAGAAACCATTGATCCCCAGTATGAGGATGGAGTAGAGCCCGGTGAGTGGCGCATCGAAGGCAGCGATGTGGTAGCTGCTACGGCTTTGGATTCGAACGATGGGGAAGACGGAGATGCAGGGGATGCTGCAGAGGAAACTTCGGAGTTTGAGGAGAATACGGATACTTCCTATGAGGTTTCTCAGGAAGAGATCCTGGATATTCTAGAGCTTTCAGACCATGAGAGCCTTTGGCTTGGGGCAAAGGAAAACGGTCAGGGCCTTTCCTGGTATCAGGATCCGGCTTGTCATCTGCGACGTGGCCTTTGCGGTATCAGTCAGGATGAAGCTACCATGCTCATTACCTTTGAGCCGGGAACTCAGGGAATCAGTGATATCTATCTGGAAAGTGAAAGTGCCAGCTATCGGCTGTATATGAAAGTCCTGGTGGATGAGGATGGTATCATCCAGGTAAAGAAGGCAGAATACACCAAGATTCATGATGAGGAAGCCGAAGAGGGCGTAGCTTCCGAAGATGGGGAAGATGGTGAAGATAGTGAGGCTGCAGAGAGCAGTGAGGAATAGAGAAAAGTAGAAACGAAGCAGAGAAGTAACCAAAATGAAAAGATGGATTTGGTTTACATAATTACGAGATGCAGGACCCGGTATGAGACGAAGAGACGGATGGAAAATTGCATATAGCGCAGTTGCGATCAGCCTTGGCTGTCTTATTTTGCCTGCTTCGGATGCAGCCGCCTCCCAGCTTCCCCTTGCGGTGGAGGCAGAAGCAGGAAACAGCGCCAACTCTTCGGCGGAGAAGCCTGAGACCACGGGACAGAATAGTAGCGGTTCCAATCAAAACTCGGGCAGTTCCAATCAGAGTACATCCCCTTCCGGTTTTGTGGATCAGACGGGCTCAAGTGGAAGCAGCAGCGGATCAGGTAGCAGCAGTGGATCCGGCAGCAGTAGCGGATCAGGTAGTAGCAGCAGCTCCAACAACGGAAGCGGTTCCAATACCAACAGCGGGGTGGTACAAAAAGGGGATACCACCGAGATCGATACCACCAAAGCCGGACAGAATAACGGTTCCTCTTCTAATGGGAACAGTGGCAGCGGATCCAATGGCAGCAACAGTAGCAATAGTAATAGCGGAAGCAATACTAACAACAGCAATAGCAACAGTAACAACAGTAACGGCAACAACAGCAGCAATGGCAGCAGTTACGATAGCAGTTACAATAACAGCGGTACAAGCAGCTATACGGACAGCAGTTACAGCAATACGGGAAGCAGCGACAGCAGTTTGTCCGGTACCGGCAATCAGCAAACCATGTCAACCAGTGGCTCCAGGGATGGGGGAAACAAGGATCCCGAATGGGTGAAGCAGCTGATCACCGAAGGAGGCGAAACCTCTGACGGATTTACCCAGCCGGAGATCACTATGGGGCAGGTGGATCTGAACTTCAGCGGCCAGGTGGACAGCATTACAGGAGAGCCCATCACCGATGAGGAAAACGGATATACCGGAGAAGGTCGGGTACAGATTTCCGACAGACTGTTTTATGACGGCTCTTTAGGCGGATTCATCTACTTTTCCGAGCTCTTTAAGACAGACATTATTTCCAACGTAGCAGATGGCATGATCGTAACGGATCCTGTCAGCGTCAATCTGCCGGAGGATGTGAAAGCCACCCTCTATCGCAACAATGAAGCAGTAGCGGCGCCGGATTTTTCCCATATTACCGAGCCGGGACTGTATCGGATCGAATTGGGAGAGGGCTCTGCCACGGAAAGGCTCATGGAGTTTACCATTGTGGGGGGCATCACTGGAGCCATCAGCTACTATACCATGCCGGAGGGCTTTTTGGTGGATACGGTGACCCTGGATGATGTACGAAAGCAGTCCAGACGCAGCCGGGTGGAAATGCTGAAGGAGGGCACATATGAGATCAAATACAGTTGCCCGAAGGCAAACATCTTTTACACCTTAAAGACCAAGATCGATCATACCCCGCCGGAGCTTATTTTCCAGGGGCTGAAGAAAAACGGCACCGCCCGGGGAAAGGTATCCTGGGAGGGACTTGGGGCCGGAGAGAGCATGGATATTACCATGGACGGTGAGCAGATCGATCCGGGTAGGATGCAGCTGGATAAGCCCGGAAACTACATTTTGACAGTTATGGATCAGGCCGGAAACAAAACGGTTTATAAGTTTACCATCCTTTTGTATCTGCATACTAAGGGCATGTTTTTCGGCGGCCTGTTGGCACTGTTGGTACTGGCAATGCTGTATATGCAGATTTCAAGACAGAAAATGAGAGTACGATAGAAAGGCACTGCGATGAACCTGTTTTCCGAAACAGCCGGATTGGCTGAAGGAATCGTGCAAATCAAATATGTGATAGCGGCCTTCTTTTGCGGACTCGTAAGGCTCCTTACCGGGATCTTCGATGTCCTGGCAGGTTTGACTCCCGTGTATGACAAGGGAGGAGAGACCAAGCTGGTAACCGTGTTCTTTTCCAACCGGGGTGTTATGCTGGTGTATTGGTGCATGGCACTTGTGGGGATTGTCATGGCCCTTGCTCTTGCAGTCAGCACCATTTACCACGCAAAGGAAGAGGGAAAACAGCGTAGCAAGGTTTTTGTTCGCGGCGTTTGGCTCAACGTACTTCGAAGCGTTCTTGCCATGCTGGGGCTGACTTTGGCAGTCACCTTTTTGTTGCATTATGCGGCCCTGCTTTTGGGGCAGCTGGGCTTTGAGATCTGGAATGATTCCAGTGAGGCGGCTACCTCGGAGCGCACCTTTACTGAGGAAGAGCTGGCGCAAATGGCAAAGATTTACGCCGTCATCGGTAATTATGCAGCGGCAGAAAGCTATCAGAATGCATACAATCTGAACGCCTGCTATAACGAGATCAGGCCCATGCTGGGACAGTTGAATGAGGATGGGATCTTTGATTTCCGTTATCCCCTGACCCGGGAAGAAGGCTTTGTGGAGCAGACCTGGCAGAACACCTTATCCCGCATTGTGCTGGCGGCAGATCTGACAAAGGACGTGGCCCTGGATGAGGAAAACGTTTCGCTGCAAAAGGCCATTCTTTCGGCTATGGAAGCGGTGAGAGGAAACAGCGGCGATTTTCATCCTTTAAAGAGCTATACCGAGAGTGGTTTGGGAGATTATGAAAAGGACGGCAGCCTGTACCTTGACAGCCTGTGCTTTTTATCGGGGACTCTTGATGCAGCCATCAACCCCCAGTACAATCAGCAGCCTTCCATGACGGATCCCTTGCGGGGCAGATTTTATCTGAACTCGGAAAAGTCCATGTTTTCCGTATATCGGGCAGCGGATGTGGCAGCCTGCTTCCATCCGGATCAGATCGATTATCTGATGATCGTTCTGGTAGCTCTGATCCTTTCCGCAATTCTGTTCTTTATTGTGGCAGGATGCTTCTGGGGTATTTTGAATTTGCTTTTGCTGTATCTGCTGGCGCCTACTTATTTTGCCAGCTGGCCCAGGGATAACGGAACCCGGGCAAGACAATGGCTGACAGCATTTTTGATCCAAAGCATCAGTCTGTTTTTCATGGTGCTGTTTGTGCGGATCGTGCAGATCTTTGTACCTGCACTCATTACCATGCCGCTGACGGTATTCGGCCAGGAGAATTCCTCCATCGGGTGGCTGGCAAAGCTGGCACTTTTGCTTTTGGCCTTTGCCCTTGCAGGAAAGTTCAGTCGCATGATCGCAAACGGTCTTGCCAAGAGTGCGGGAATGCAGGCCATTCGTTTGCAGAGTCCTTTGTTTGAGAGCGTCCAGGCATTTTCCGCCGGATTCTTCCACAGAAGAAGTACTAAGGCCTCTGCACACACAGAGAACAGCCGTCGCAGAAGATTCGCCCAGGAGCCCTTACATAAGGTGCTGCACGAGTCTTTGAAAATCCAGGAAAGTGCGCAGAAGGAGCCTGAAAAGGCCTGGAAGGCCGAGGCGGAAGCAGAGCAGGCCGGAAGCAAGGCAGCCCTTCGCAATGAGCCGAAGATGACAGGCAGCGTGGATCACACAAGACCCCCTGAGATCTCTAAGGGACAGATACTGATCCACAACAAGGTGAGAAATAAAGTTCCGATGCCACAAAGCGCATCCAAGACGGAAAAGAATTCCTAAAAAAGTTAGCAGAAAACAACAATGATAAGGTAAAGGTTATGAGACTGATTCCCGGAAAAACAAAAGTCAGAATGGAAGTCTTCAAAGGGGTTTCCCTGGCAGACATCATCGTATGCGCGGTCTTTCTATCGCTCATGG